>JANMAW010000424.1:0-11090 GCA_031360005.1 Rhizobacter sp. | reverse complement strand
GGCATCGATGCTGCGCTGCGCGTGCTGCAGGCCGGCGCGGCGACGCTCGGTACCGACGTCAGAGCCGACAGGCCGAGGAGACCGGTGAGTGGCAACGTGAACGATCTGAACCGGGCCATCGTGTGCTCCTGTTGCCGGGTGACACCATCGGTCGCGCCGACGGCGGAATTCTTACAGTGATCTGCTGTGCCACACTGCGCCGCCTTCGCGCGTGCCGCTGCGGCTCCGACCCCTGACTGCATGACCCCCAACCCCCCGATCACAGCGCGCGTCATCGTCATCGGCGGCGGCCCGGCCGGCCTGATGGCGGCGGAAGTGCTCGCTGCCGGCGGTGTGCGGGTCGATCTGTTCGATGCGATGCCGTCCGTCGGGCGCAAGTTCCTTCTCGCCGGCAAGGGCGGACTGAACCTGACGCACAGCGAGCCACCGGCGGCGTTTCTCGGCCGCTTCGGGTCGCGACAACGCGAGCTCGAGCCGATGCTGCGCCGTTTCGGACCGATCGAGTTGCGCGCGTGGGCGCAGGGCCTTGGCGTGAGCACCTTCGTTGGCAGCTCGGGCCGCGTCTTCCCGACCGATCTGAAGGCGGCGCCGCTGTTGCGCGCCTGGCTGCAGCGGCTGCGCGCGGCCGGCGTGTCGTTTCACATGCGCCACCGCTGGGTCGGTTGGGGCCGGAATGAAACAGGCGCTGCCGCCGCGGCGTCGCGCCACGCGCTGCGTTTCACGGCGCCGCGCGGCGAGGTACTGGCCGAGGCCGACGCGGTCGTGCTGGCGCTCGGCGGCGGCAGCTGGCCGCAGCTGGGTTCGGATGGGGCGTGGCTGCCGCTGCTCGCCGAACGTGATGTCGAGGCAGCCGAGTTGCGGCCGTCGAACTGCGGATTCGACGTCGCGCGGATCAGCGCCGACGGTCTGCTGTCGACCGGATGGAGCGAGTTCTTTCGCGCCCGGTTCGCGGGCCGGCCGCTGAAGAATGTGGCGCTGTCGCTGCGGGCGTCGAATGGCGAGGTTTTCGATCAGCCCGGCGAGTTCGTCATCACGGCCGGCGGGGTCGAAGGCAGCCTGGTGTACGCGCTGTCGGCATTCGCGCGCGACACCATCGCGGCGCAAGGTCGCGCGGTGACGCACATCGATCTGCTGCCCGGGCGCAGCGCCGAATTCGTCGGCGCTGAAGTCGCCCGCCCACGCGGCTCGCGCTCGCTGTCCACGCATCTGAAGAGTCGTCTGGGCCTGGACGGTGCCAAGGCCGGGCTGTTGCACGAACTGCTGCCGCGCGACGTGATCGCCGACGCGCCGCGCCTGGCGGCGGCGATCAAGGCGCTGCCGTTGACGCTGATGACGCCTCGACCGATCGCCGAGGCCATCAGCAGCGCCGGCGGTGTGCGCTTCGACGCGCTCGACGACAACCTGATGTTGCGGGCACTTCCGGGCGTGTTCTGCGCCGGCGAGATGCTCGACTGGGAGGCGCCCACAGGGGGCTATCTGCTGACGGCGTCGTTCGCGAGCGGCGTAGCGGCAGGCAACGGCGCATTGAAGCGCCTGAACACTTGATCAACGGCTGATGCGCCGGACATCTCCTACGCGCGGTTCAGCCGCGGGGCAAGCAGCACGGCTTGCTGTCTGACTCGGCCGAGCTGAGCTGCGACCTACAGTCAAGCGTCGAAGACTCTCCAGGAATCTGTCATGCATGCCGTTTCCACTTCACCACATTCGATCGTTCGCCTTGGCGGGCTGTGCCTCGCCGGTGCGTTGCTGAGCTTGTCCGCTGCGGCGGCACCTGAGGTCTCGGGCGGCTCCGCCGCCGACGTTCAGGCTCGCTACGAGCAGGAGCGCACCAAGTGCCTGAGCGGCATGTCGAACCAGGACCGTGATACCTGTATGAAGGAAGCCGGGGCCGCGCGTGACGCGGCGAAGAAGGGTCAGCTCGACGAGGGCGGTGCGGCGTATCGCCGCAATGCGAAGGTCCGCTGCGATGCCTTGACCGGCGATGAAGCCAAGGACTGCATCGCGCGCATGAGCGGCAAGGGTACGACGAGTGGCACTGCGGAAGCCGGCGGGATCTACCGAGAACTGGTCACGCGAGAAGTCCAGGCCCCGGCCGATTCGGCCTCGGCGTCTCCGGCCCGCTGACACTACGCCAAGGAAGCGGTATTCAGGCGGCGAGCCGCCTGTGGCGCACCGCGTCGCTTTGCTCCGCTGCTGCCGAGACGGACCACCGCGGCGCCTTCTGTGGGACACAATTTTTCTGCAGATCGCCGCCGAACTGAAAGTGTGGCGGCCCGTGTCCAACGCGACGGTCGGACTGCTCGACGCTGATGCCACGGTTGCTTTCATTCGCCCGGTATCGCGAGGAGGCGACCGGGCCTGCATCGGAGCCGGTTGATCCACGTCAGCCGCATTCGCGTTCGTCAACGATGCGCCGCCAACGAAGCGAAGCGAACGGCTTTGCCGCGAAGCGAGTTGGGCGGACGGCGTAGGAGAAAGCGCACTCGAGTTCACGCGGTCATCTTATTTCTCGCCGCATGGAATGCAGGCGATCCTTCGCCGTGCGCGCGATGCCGCGATTTCGATGTCTGCTTGCGAATATTTTTCCTGCGCAATGCATCCAGCGATGAAGCGGGGGCGTACGCATCAACAGACATTCTTCCGGGGCCACCCAGGCCCCACGAACGTCGAAACACGTCGGCCTTGCGGGGGTTTGCTCGCGGTGGCCGGTTCCCCATGCAAGCAAAGGATGACGACATGAAATCTCGACAGTTGGGTTTCCCGCGGCTGCTGCCGCTGCTGACAGCAATCGGCACGGTGTACGGCCTCGGCTCCCTGCCGGCCCAGGCTTCCAGCCACCGTGAAGCGCCTTCGATCACGACCACACCGAAGGTCGACGCGACCGACTTCTACATGTTCAACAGCTATGAACCCGGCCGCACCGGTTTCGTGACGCTGATCGCCGACTACCTGCCGCTGCAGGACGCCTACGGCGGCCCGAACTACTTCAAGCTAGACCCCAATGCGCTGTACGAAATCCACATCGACAACAACGGCGACGCCAAGGAAGACATCACCTTCCAGTTCCGTTTCAAGAACACCCTGAAAGGCAAGACCTTGCCGATCGGCGGCAAGGACGTGGCGATTGCGCTGACCCAGTTCGGCAGCCTGAGCGATCCGAACGCAGCCACGCTGAACGTCAACGAAAGCTTCACCGTCGACGTCGTTCGCGGTGACCGCCGCACCGCTGCGCGGGCGGCAGTGACCAACGCCGCCGGTGGCAGCGCGACCTTCGACAAGCCGTCGGACAACATCGGGACCAAGACGATCCCGAACTACGCCGCGTATGCGGCGAAGCACATCTACAACGTGAACATCCCGGGCTGCACCACGCCGGCGAAGCTGTTCGTCGGCCAGCGCAAGGATCCGTTCGCCGTCAACCTGGGCGTGATCTTCGATCTGGTGAATGTGCCGAGCGCTGCATTCATCCTCGACCCCGCCAACAAGGACGCGGGCGAGGATTCCCTGAAGTACAAGAACGTTACCAGCCTCGCCGTCGAGGTGCCGACGAGCTGCCTGGTGGCCGCCGGCTCCACCGACACCGTAATCGGCGGCTGGACCACTGCGAGCTTGCGCCAGGGCAGCCTGCAAAGCGCCGCGCCGAAGACGGGCTACCAGACCGCGGCGATTGCCGGTGGCGCCTGGACGCAGGTCTCGCGGCTGGGCATGCCGCTCGTCAACGAGGTCGTCATCGGCCTGGGTGACAAGGACAAGTTCAATGCCTCGAAGCCGAAGGACGACGGCCAGTTCGCGACCTACGTGACGAACCCGACGTTGCCCGCGCTGCTCGAAATCGTGCTGTCATCGCCCGGCATTGCGCCGACGAATTTCCCGCGTACCGACCTGGTCACGACCTTCCTGACCGGCATCTCGGGCGTGAACCAGCCGGCCAACGTGGTCGCATCGGAAATGCTGCGCCTGAACACCGCGATCCCACCGACGGCCTACGCGAACCAGAACCGTCTGGGTCTGCTGGGTGGCTTGCTCGGACCGGCGCCGCAGGACTTGGCCGGCTATCCGAACGGCCGCCGCCCCAACGACGACGTGGTCGACATCTCGCTGATCGCGGTGATGGGTGGCCTGTGCGTGGCGAACGGCGATGCCGATACGTACAAGTTCGGCGCGACCTGCAAGCCGTCTGCCGCACCGCTCGGAACGGCCGTTTTCGGCCTGCACGACGCTGTCGACCAGGCCGGCCCGAAGGTCAAGGCTGCGGGCCCGCTGCTGACCGCCTTCCCGTACGTCGGCACGCCGTTGCCCGGCGCGCAGTAAGCCTCACACCAGGAGCATCAGCATGAAAAAGAGTTTGATTTTCGCGCTCGGCCTCGCTGCCGTGCTGACGGCGTGCGGGGGCGGTGACGACCCGCCGCCGGCGACAGAAGCAGTGCCTGCGTCGGCGAGCAATTCGGTGGACGGATTCATCAACTATCTGAAGGAACTGGTCGCCGCATCTGCTGACACGCTGGAGCCGGTCGACGTGAGCAACGTGACGCCGGTGCTCGACGATTCGGCCCCACCGACCGTTGTAGACTGAACCCCCACGGGGCCCGAGCCCCGCGATGGCCGCAACGCTTGCATGCGTCGCGGCCGGGCCCGATGATCGAGGCAGGCGGCGAGCGAACAGCTTGTCGCCTGTTTCATGATGAATACTCAAATCCATACAGTGACTTCGACGCTTCGCCGTGCATTCGCTTGTGCGCTCTTGTTGCACTCTTGGCCGATGCACGCCGCTCCGATCTCGCCGACGCGCGACGACGAGGTGATCGAGGTCCTCCCGGCCACCGCCGGCAACCGCACCGAAGAGCGGCGGCTCCGCAAGCTTCTTGCGCAACAGCCGCGCGATCCGGTGATCGCGCTGGCGGCAGCCAAGCGCTATCTGGACCAGGCCCACGAATTGGGTGACCCGCGCTTCGCCGGCATGGCAATGTCGGCGATCGAAGGCTGGACCGACGAAGCGACGATGCCCGACGGTGTGCTGATGATGCGCGCCACTCTGCAGCAGTATCTGCATCAGTTCGATGCCTCGGCAGCGAGCCTGCAGCGCCTGCTCGCGCGCGCCGGCAACCTGCCGCGGCCGCAGGCTTTGCTGACGCTCGCCACGGTGCGCCGCGTGCAAGGCCGTTACGCCGATTCCGACCTGGCGTGCCAGCAACTGGCACGGGCCGGTGCCGCGTTGCATGCGGACGCGTGCCTGGCCGAAAACGCGGCGTTGCGCGGCGACGTGGGCCGCGCCCGCGTCGCTTTCACCGGGCTGCTCGCCGGTGCGCGCAACCCCGCCGCAACGCAGGCGTGGCTCACCATCAGCCTGGCGGAATTGGAGCAGCGGGCCGGCAACGCACACGCCGCCGAGGCAGCCTTCAAGAGCGCGCTCAAGCTCGACCCCGACCCGTACGCGACGCTCGCCTACGCCGATTTCCTGATCGAGCAGAAGCGGCCCGCGCAGGCGCTCGTGCTGCTCAAGGACCAGACGCGCAGCGACGCGGTGCTGCTGCGTCTGGCAATCGCCGGCACGCAGGCCGGGGCAACGTCGGCAGCGGCCGATGTGGCCGAAATGCGCGAACGCATCGCGCTGGCCAACGAACGCCCCGATGCGAAGATTTTCCATGGCCGTGAACAGGCAATGTTCGCGCTGGCGGTCGAACGCGATGCGCAGCGTGCACTCGAACTCGCGCGCGGCAACGTGGCACAGCAGCGCGAACCGCTGGACTTGCTGGTGCTGGCGCAGGCCGCGCGTGCCAGCGGCCAGCCTGCGGCGCTGCATGAGGCAAAGCGACTGACGAGCGAGATGGGCCTGGTCGACCAACGCATCAACGCGATTCTGTGAACTGATGAAGCGCACGCTGATCTTGATGCGCGCGTTGCTGATGGCGACTGGCCTGATGGCCATCGGCACATGGGCACAGGCCCACAAGGCCAGCGACTCGTACCTGCAGATCGATGCCTCCGCCAAGGGCGTGACCGTGCGCTGGGACATCGCGCTGCGCGACCTCGACGCCGCTATCGACCTCGACACCAACGAGGACGGCAAGCTCAGCTGGGGAGAAATCAAGACCGCGTGGCCGCGCATCGAAACCTACGCTCTCGCGCGGCTGAAGATCGATGCCTGCGCGCTGCGCCCGACAGCGCAGGCGCTCGAGCGCCGCAACGATGGCGCGTATGCGGTGATCTTTCTTGCGTCGGATTGCGTGCTGACAGGGTCTCCGGTGATTGCCTACTCGCTGTTCCGCGAGGTCGATCCGACGCACCGCGGCATCGCCAAGTTGCAGCGCGCCGGACAGCCGCTGGCACTGAGCATGCTCGATCCGACGGATACCGCGACGTCGGCGTCGCCAAACGGACAGCCGAACACCGGCGCAGCGCGCGCTTCGGCTCTCAATGCCGCATCCGACACGATGACGCCGACCGGCGCATGGGGTTTCCTGCGCGAGGGCATCCGGCACATCCTGACCGGCTATGACCATGTGCTCTTCTTGCTGTGCCTGCTGCTGCCCTCGGTGATGCGGCGCACACCGCAGGGGTGGCGGCCGGTGGAAAGGCTGTCGCAGGCGGTGTGGCCGGTGGTGGGCATCGTCTCGGCGTTCACGGTGGCGCACTCGATCACGCTGGCGCTGGCGGCGATGAAGGTGGTGTCGTTGTCGCCGGCGTTCATCGAGCCGGCCATCGCGGTGACCATCATCCTCGCGGCGCTCGACAACGTGTGGCCGATCTTCCCGGTGCGCCGCGTCGTGGTGACCTTCGTTTTCGGGCTGATTCACGGCTTCGGTTTTGCCGGTGTGCTGGCCGAACTTAACCTGCCGACCTCGGCGTTCGTGTCGGCATTGCTGCAGTTCAACGTCGGACTCGAGCTGGGGCAGTTGCTGATCGTTGTCAGTGTCACGGGCGTGCTGTTCGGTTTGCGCCAACGGCCGCAGTACCGCGCGTGGGTGATCCGCGGCGGCTCGCTGGCGGCGATGCTGGTGGGCGTGCTGTGGCTGATCGAACGGACTGCGAACGTGTCGATCCTGTCGATCTGAGCCCGGGTGGTTAGAATCGAGTATTCAACAAAAAAGGGCGAGAAAGGCATGATGGTTATGACACCGCGAACTGCCACCTTCTTCCAGAAGGTCTAGTCGGCCGCGCGTCTCGACCTGCCCACTCTCTTTTTGTTCAGACAAAGGCGCGGCTCAGTCCGCGCCTTTTGCGTTTTGGAGTTTCGATGATTTCGATTCAATTGCCCGACGGTTCGAAGCGCGAATTCCCCGGCCCGGTCACGGTGGCCGAAGTGGCCGCGTCAATCGGCACCGGCCTGGCCAAGGCTGCGCTGGCCGGCCGTGTGGGTCAGGGAGACGGCGCTCGCGTGGTCGACACGAGCACCCGGATCGACAGCGACACGGCGCTCGCGATCATCACCGACAAGGACGCCGCCGGGCTCGAGGTGATCCGCCACTCGACGGCACACCTGCTCGCGTATGCAGTGAAGGAACTGTTTCCGGATGCCCAGGTCACGATCGGCCCGGTGATCGAGAACGGCTTCTTCTACGACTTCTCGTACAAGCGGCCGTTCACGCCCGAAGATCTCGCAACCATCGAAGCGAAGATGACCGAGCTCGCGCGCAAGGACGAGAAGGTCGAACGCCGCGTGCTGCCGCGCGACGCGGCGGTGGCGTATTTCAAAAGCATCGGCGAGGCCTACAAGGCCGAGATCATCGCGAGTATTCCGGCGAACGAAGACGTGTCGCTGTACCGCGAAGGCGCATTCGAAGACCTGTGCCGGGGCCCGCATGTGCCGAGCACCGGAAAGCTCAAGCATTTCAAGCTGATGAAGGTGGCCGGCGCCTACTGGCGCGGCGACCACCGCAACGAGATGCTGCAGCGCATCTACGGCACCGCGTGGGCGACCAGGGATGAATTGCAGCAGTACCTGCAGATGCTCGAAGAAGCCGAGAAGCGCGACCACCGCAAGCTCGGCCGCGAGCTTGACCTGTTCCACATCGACGAGCATGCGCCGGGGCTGGTCTTCTGGCATCCGAAGGGCTGGGCGGTGTGGCAGAACGTCGAGCAGTACATGCGCGCGGTCTATCGCGACAACGGCTACCAGGAAGTCAAGGGGCCACAACTGCTCGACCAGGGCCTGTGGGAGAAGACCGGCCACTGGGACAAGTATCGCGAAAACATGTTCACGACCGAGAGCGAGAAGCGTGACTACGCACTCAAGCCGATGAACTGCCCCGGCCACGTGCTGATCTTCAAGCAGGGCATCAAGAGCTATCGTGACCTGCCGCTGCGCTACGGGGAGTTTGGCCAGTGCCACCGCAACGAGCCGACAGGTGGGTTGCACGGCATCATGCGGGTGCGCGGCTTCACGCAGGACGATGGGCACATCTTCTGCGCCGAGCAGCACATCCTCGGCGAGTGCGTCGCGTTCACGAGCCTGCTGCAACAGGTCTACGCCGACTTCGGTTTCACCAGCATCCTGTACAAGGTCGCGACACGGCCCGACGCGCGCATCGGCTCTGACGACGTGTGGGACAAGGCCGAACAGGCTCTGATGGAAAGCCTGCGCGCATCGGGCTGCGACTTCGAAATCGCCCCCGGCGAGGGCGCGTTCTACGGACCGAAGATCGAATACACGCTGAAAGACGCGCTCGGCCGCCCATGGCAATGCGGCACGATGCAGGTCGATTTCTCGATGCCTGAACGGCTGGGAGCCGAGTACGTGACCGAGAGCGGCGAGCGCCGTGCGCCGGTGATGCTGCACCGTGCCATCGTCGGCAGCCTCGAGCGTTTCATCGGTATGCTGATCGAACACCATGCCGGCGCGCTCCCGGCCTGGCTGGCGCCGCTGCAGGTGAGCGTGCTCAACATCACCGGCGGGCAGGCCGACTACGCCCGGGAAGTCGTCAAATCGCTGCAAAAACAAGGACTTAGGGTCGCTTCTGATTTGCGCAACGAGAAAATAACCTATAAAATCCGCGAGCATTCAATGCAAAAGGTTCCGTACATCCTCGTCGTTGGTGACAAGGAGAAGGCAAACGGGGCTGTTGCGGTGCGCGCCCGGGGCAACCAGGACCTCGGTGTGATGCCAGTGGCCGACTTCGCGCAGAAGATCGCCGCCGACATCGCCCACAAAGTGTGAAAGCACCTGCGTCCGTCGAGGAATGACGGCGCAGCCTGAACGTCGGGGCGTGCGTTGTTGATTGTCTGGATTCCGTTGCCTTGGGGTCCTTCGAAAGGTTTAGACCATCGCTACATTTGCTGACCGCCGTACTCCAAACGCAGAGCGCAAACACCGCCTGAACCGGGAGATCATGGCACTGGAAGTTCGTCTGAACGGGCCCGAGAACGAACCTCTGGGCATCGTGAGCATCACCGAGGCCTTGCGCCTAGCCGGCGAAGCCGACGTTGATCTCGTCGAAATCGTCGCGCAAGCGGATCCGCCGGTGTGTCGCCTGATGGACTACGGCAAGTTCAAGTACCAGGAACAGAAGCGCGCAGCGGAAGCCAAGGCCAAGCAGAAGGTCATCGAGGTCAAGGAAGTGAAATTCCGCCCGGGCACTGACGAGGGCGACTACACGATCAAGATGCGCAACCTCCGGCGCTTCATCGAAGAAGACGGCGACAAGGGCAAGGTCACGCTACGTTACCGCGGCCGCGAGATCACCCACCAGGACATCGGCATGCGACTGCTCGAGCGTATTCGCGATGAACTGGCCGATGTGTCGGTGGTAGAGCACATGCCCAAGCTCGAAGGGCGCCAGATGATCATGGTGCTGGCACCGAAGCGCAAGTGAGGGTCCAGGTTTTAGATTTCAGCGTGCTGGCGTTGGTCGCCAGCGCACTGCCAGAAGCGACTGCAGGCTTACAAGACGGCGAGCATTTTGCCGGCGCCTGCAGCAGCAATCAAAAGGAGCAGTCATGCCCAAAATGAAGACCAAGAAGAGTGCCGCCAAGCGGTTTCGCGTTCGACCCGGCGGCACTGTCAAGCGGGGCCAGGCGTTCAAGCGTCACATCCTGACCAAGAAGACCACGAAGAACAAGCGCCACCTGCGTGGTGCGATCAACGTGCATGAGACCAACCTGGGGCACATGAAGCAAATGCTGCCCTACGCTGGTCTTTAACCCGCTTCTGGAAGGAGAACACTTATGCCTCGCGTCAAACGTGGTGTCACTGCCCGTGCACGTCACAAAAAAGTCATCGCGCTCGCCAAGGGTTACCGCGGCCGCCGCAAGAACGTCTTCCGCATTGCCAAGCAGGCCGTCATGCGTGCCGGGCAATACGCCTACCGTGACCGCCGCACCAAGAAGCGCGTCTTCCGTCACCTGTGGATCGCCCGGATCAACGCCGGCAGCCGTAGCCACGGCGTCACCTACAGCAAGTTCATGGCCGGATTGAAGAAGCTGTCGATCGAGATCGACCGCAAGGTTCTTTCCGACATGGCGATCCACGATCCGGCCGCGTTTGCCAGCATCGTCGAGAAGGTGAAGGCCCAGCTGGCTTGAATGTCGTGACCTTCACAGCGCTTGCGCGATGTGAAGCACGGCGAGCCCGAACGGCGACGGCGCTGAACGGGCGAGCTTCTCAAGGCCCACTTCATGTGCGGCCTTTTTAGTTTCGGCGTCACGTCGCTTTCACTGAAGCGACAAGTCGCTTTCATTTCCACGCAGCGATGAACGACCTCAGCCCCCTGGTGCAAGAAGCGCGAGATCACTTCGCGCAGGCCACCGCGCCCGCTGATCTCGAGAACGCGAAAGCGCGCTATCTCGGCAAGACCGGCAGCATCACCGAGCAACTGAAGGCGCTCGGCGCGCTTTCGGCGGACGAAAAAAAAGCGCGCGGTGCATTGATCAACGCCGCCAAGCAGCAGATCGAGGCCGCCCTGAACGCTCGCCGCGAGGCGCTTGCCGAGTCCGAACTGCAACTGCAGCTCAGGGGCGAGTCGCTCGACGTCAGCTTGCCCGGCCGCAAGCGCGGCACGGGCGCCGGCCTGCACCCGATCTCCCGCGCGCGCGAGCGCATCGAGGCGATCTTCGGCTCGATGGGTTTCGAGGTGGCCGACGGCCCCGAGATCGAA
>JANMAW010000423.1:0-3107 GCA_031360005.1 Rhizobacter sp. | reverse complement strand
CCTGTTCGGCAGCTTCAGCGTCGCCGACGCGTATTTCGCTCCGGTGTGCACACGGATCAGGACCTACGCGTTGCCGGTGCCGGCCGCGGTCGGCGCTTATGTTGATCGCATCTTCGCGCTGCCGGCGATGCAGCGCTGGGTCGCAGATGCGCTGGCCGAGCACGACTTCCTGGCTTTCGACGAGCCGTACCGAAGCCAGGCCTGAGGCCTGCCGACGATGCAGCGCTATCTGGTCGGCGGTGCGGTTCGGGATGCGCTGCTTGGGCGCACCAGCGACGACCGCGACTGGGTGATCGTCGGTGCTGACGTCGCGCAGCTTCTGGCGTCGGGCTACATCGCCGTCGGACAGGACTTCCCGGTCTTCCTGCATCCGCAAACACGCGAGGAGCACGCGCTGGCACGCACCGAGCGCAAGACCGCCCCCGGCTACCGCGGCTTCCAGTTCCAGGCCGACCCCGGCGTGACGCTCGAAGAAGACTTGCTGCGCCGCGATCTCACGATCAACGCGATCGCACAGGACGAGGCGGGCAATCTGATCGACCCCCACGGCGGCCAGCGGGATCTCGCCGCGAAGCTGCTGCGTCATGTGTCGCCGGCGTTCGCCGAAGACCCGGTGCGCATTCTTCGAGTGGCCCGTTTCGCGGCGCGCTTCGCCGACTTTCGCGTCGCCGATGAAACGCTGGCGCTGATGCGCGGGATGGTGCAGCACGGCGAAGTCGATGCGCTCGTGCCCGAGCGCGTCTGGCAGGAACTGGCGCGCGGGCTGATGGAGGCGCGGCCGTCGCGCTTCTTCGAGGTGCTGCGCGAGTGCGGCGCGCTGGCACGGCTGCTGCCCGAGGTCGACCGGCTGTGGGGAGTGCCGCAACGCGCCGACTATCACCCCGAGGTCGACACGGGCGTGCACCTGATGATGGTGCTCGACATGTCGGCGCGGCTCGGTGGCAGCCTGTCCGTGCGCTTTGCCTGCCTCGGCCATGACCTCGGCAAGGGCACGACGCCGGCCGACGTGCTGCCGCGCCACCTCGGCCACGAGCAGCGCAGTGTCGATCTGGTGCGCAAGGTCTGCGAGCGCCTGCGCGTACCGGTCGCGTGTCGCGAGCTGGCCGAAGTGGTGGCGCGCGAACACGGCAATGTGCACCGCAGCGGCGAGTTCGGCGCGGCTGCACTGATGCGGCTGCTCGAGCGGTGCGATGCGATGCGCCGGCCGGATCGATTCGCCGAGGCGCTGTTGGCGTGTGAGTGCGATGCGCGCGGCCGGCTCGGCCTGGGCGAGTCGCCGTACCCGCAGCGCGCGCGCCTGGGTCGCGCGCTGGCACTGGCGACGGCGGTGGATTCCGCGACGGTGGCGGCGCAGGCGATCGCGCGAGGACTCAACGGGCCGGCGCTTGGCGAGGCGGTCCATGCGGCGCGCGAACAGGCGGTGGCGGCCGGGCTCGACGACCCGGTGGCCTGAAGTCGACGGCCGTCTTCGGCGTGCCTGTGCTGGGCCCGAACATCGCGCGCCGCCGCGGTCCCGGCTCGGCGACGCCATGGTGACAGCGCGGGTGGCCGGCGCCTGCGCAGAATCTGCGGTGTCCGACCGATCACCAACGAAAGGGACCGCAATGAACGACCTGTTCTCACTCAAGGGACGCACCGCACTCGTTACCGGAGGATCGCGCGGCATCGGCCGCATGATCGCCGCCGGCTTTCTCGCGCAGGGCGCGAAGGTCTACATCTCGTCGCGCAAGGCTGCCGATTGCGACCAGACGGCGAAGGATTTGTCGGCGCACGGTGAATGCATTTCGCTGCCTGCCGACGTCTCGACGCTGGAAGGCATCACCGCGCTGGTCACGGCCTACGCGGCGGCCGAGGCGACGCTGGACATCCTGGTCAACAATGCCGGCGCGGCCTGGGGCGAGACCTTCGACACCTTCCCCGAAAAGGGCTGGGACAAGGTCGTCGACCTGAACCTGAAGGCGCCATTCTTCCTGACCCAGGCCTTGATCGCGCCGCTGCGTGCGGCCGCTAAAAAGAGGCCGGCCAAGGTGATCAACATCGCATCGATCGACGGCATTTCGGTGAATCCGCAGGAGACGTACTCGTACGCGGCCAGCAAGGCCGGGCTGATCCAGTTGACGCGCCGCATGGCGTTGCGCCTGGCGCAAGACAACATCGTCGTCAGCGCGATCGCGCCGGGCGCGTTCGCCTCGGAGATGAACCGCGTCGCGCGTGACCACGCCGAGGAAACTGCTCGGCGCATTCCGGCCGGGCGCATCGGCCGCGACGACGACATGGCCGGCGCGGCGATCTACCTCGCGTCGCGCGCCGGCGACTATGTGATGGGTTCGACGCTGGTCGTCGACGGCGGGGTCACGCACGCGCGGGGCTGATCTCGGCTGCGAGCGGACTTGCCAAGTTCATTTTCGGACGAATCATTGAAATTCGTCCGCGAATGAATTACTCTTCGGGTATGAGTGCCCTCCTCAAGCCCCAGGTTTCACCGGTCGACCTCGGCTCCGTGCCGGCCGCGCAGGCAGCGTTGCGCAGCTTCTGGCGCCTGTGCGAGGCCTGGAAGCTCGATGTCAGCGAGCAGACCACGCTTCTCGGTGTTGGCCGCACGACGCTGTACCAGTGGAAGCAGGGCAAGGTCGGTCCGCTCGACCGCCATGTGCTGGAGCGCCTGTCGTACCTGTTCGGCATCTACGCGGCGCTGCAGATCCTGTTGCCGGTCGGGCAGCAGGCCGACGCGTGGGTGCGCAAGCCGAATGCGGCGCCGCTGTTCGGCGGGCGCTGCGCACTCGACCGCATGCTCGGCGGGCAGGTCGCCGACCTGTATGTCGTGCGCGACTACCTCGATGCGCAGCGAGGCGGCAAGGCTTGATGCCGGACCCGCGAAAAATCCCGATCACGCCGACCGTCTGGCGCCCCAGTTACCGTCTCATTCCTTCGCGTTATCCGACGGTCGGCTTGTATGACGCGATTGCCGACCCGGCCGACCTGGAGGTGGTGTTCGCGATCGAGGCGCTGACGAACCCGCGCATCCGCGACGAGATCGGCCTGCTGCAACTGGTGCCGCCGCAAGAGCGCGTCAGTGGTGCCGGCAGTACCGTCGTCATGGCCGCGTT
>JANMAW010000396.1:0-6789 GCA_031360005.1 Rhizobacter sp. | reverse complement strand
CTGATCACGCCGCGGGTCAGGAAGTACCTGACCACGGCGGGCAAGTTCGATGACGCCGCGTGGCGCGCCTGGCAAATTCACTGGTTCAGTACGGGCCTGCAAGCGCTGGAACAACGCCTGACCAGCGAGCCTGAGACCGGCGTCTTCTGCCACGGCGATTCGCCCACCCTGGCCGACATATGCCTGGCCAGCATCATCGTCGTCATGCGCATCTTCAAGATCGAAGTCGCGGACATCCCGACGGTGCGGCGCATCATGGCCTCCTGCGAGCAGCTTGACGCCTTCGCGAAGGCTGATCCGAACCGTCAGGTCGGCGCACCGCAGGCTTGAAGCGCTGTGACACTCACCCATCCATTCGCTCCAGTCCGTTCAACCAGGAGGTTCTGAAATGCCCATGCTCAAGGTCGGCACCGAAGCCAATCACCCCATCGAACTGCACTACGAAGACTACGGCAGCGGCAAGCCTGTGGTGCTCATCCACGGCTGGCCGCTCAGTGGGCGTTCGTGGGAGGCGCAGGTGCCCGCGCTGATCGCCGCCGGCTACCGCGTCATCACCTACGACCGGCGCGGCTTCGGCTCGTCTTCGCAGCCCTGGTCGGGCTACGACTACGACACATTCGCTGCCGACCTGCACGGTCTGATGACGCATCTCGACCTGAAAGGCGCCACGTTGGTGGGCTTCTCGATGGGCGGTGGTGAAGTCGCGCGCTACATCGGCACTCACGGTACAGGGCGTGTGGCCAAGGCAGTGTTTGCCGGCGCCGTGCCGCCTTGCCTGTACAAGAGTGCCGACAACCCCGAAGGCGGCCTGGACGATGCGACGATCAAGCAGTTTCAAAATGGCGTCGGTGCCGACCGCATGGCCTTCCTGGATGGCTTCACCACGGGCTTCTTCAGCGCCGGCGGCAAGCTGGTGGTCAGCGAAGCGCAGCGCCTCTACGCGCTGAACATCGCGGCCTTCGCGTCACCAAAGGGTACGCTGGACTGCATCGGAGCGTTCTCGTACACCGACTTCCGCGGCGACCTGGCGAAGTTCAAGCTCCCCACGCTGGTGATCCACGGCGACTCGGACGCCATCGTGCCCTTCGCGGTCAGCGGTGCGCGCACCCACAAGGCCATTCCCGGCAGCGTCCTGAGTCTGATCAAGGGCGCGCCGCACGGCTTCAACCTGTCGCACGCCGCAGAGTTCAACAAGAGCCTGCTGCAGTTCCTCGCGGCCTGAGTGCCCCATGAACACCAACAGCTTCGAGACGTTCGAAGCCGACGCCCTCGCTGCCGGTTTCGATGAAGTGATCGAGCGCCGCTGGGCGCCCGACACCGTGCTCGACACGCATACCCACGCGTTTGGCGTCGAAGCGGTAGTGACGCAGGGTGAGATGTGGCTGACCTGCGAGGGCAGCACGCGTCACCTGACGCCTGGGGCCAGCTTCACACTGGCGCCTGACGTGCCGCACGCCGAACGCTACGGTCCGGTGGGCGCAAGCTATTGGGTCGCACGACGCAACCCGAGGTGAAGACGAGGGTGGACAATCCTCGAGCCCGGGCTGTCCTCTTGCATCACCGTGGTGTCGGCGCAAAGCGTCGCGTCCTTGCCGGCCCTGTCGGTCTTGAACCACGTTGATTCGAACAACAGCCCGGAAAGCGTCGCGATGAGCCAACTCTTCACCCCCATGCAACTGGGCCCGCTGAACCTGGTCAATCGGATCATCGTCGCTCCCATGTGCCAGTACTCGGCCATTGAGGGCACACCTGGCGACTGGCACCTGATCCACCTCGGCCACCTCGCACTGTCAGGTTCCGGCTTGATGATTCTCGAGGCCACAGCGGTCTCGCCCGAGGGGCGGATTTCGCCACAGGACCTGGGTCTGTACTCCGATGCCAACGAAGCCGCATTGGCGCGCATCCTGGCGGCGATTCGCGCCCATTCAACGATTGCCGTGGCGATCCAGATCAGCCACGCCGGGCGCAAAGCGTCGAGCAGGGCACCTTGGGACGGCGGCACACAACTCCGCCCCGATGAACCGATGGGCTGGAAGACCGAAGCGCCTTCGGCCGTTTCGCATTCGGACGCCGACGACACGCCGCAGGCGCTGGACACCACCGGGATGGCGCGCGTGCGTACCGACTTCGTCAAGGCGGCGCAGCGTGCCGCCCGGCTCGGACTCGACGGCATCGAGATTCACATGGCGCACGGCTATCTGTTGCATCAGTTTCTCTCGCCGCTAGCCAATCGAAGGCAGGACTCGTATGGCGGGAGCCTCGGGAACCGGATGCGCTTTCCGCTCGAAGTGTTCGATGCTGTGCGAGCTGCCTTTCCCGCGGATCGACCGGTCTGGGCGCGCATTTCCGCCACCGATTGGGTGCCAGAGGGCTGGGACATCGAAGGAACGGTGACGCTGTCACATGAACTTAAGGCGCGCGGCTGCGCCGCCATCCATGTCACCACCGGTGGACTGTCGCCGGCGCAGGCCATCAAGCTCGGCCCCGGCTATCAGGTGCCCTATGCGCAGCGCGTCAAGACGGACGTGGAACTCCCGACGATCGCAGTGGGACTGATCACCGAGGCAGAGCAAGCCGAGGCGATCATCGAGAACGGCGAGGCCGATGCAGTTTCGCTGGCTCGCGCGATGTTGTACGACCCGCGCTGGCCGTGGCACGCGGCGGCCAAACTGGGGGCGCGGGTGAGCGTTCCGAAACAGTACTGGCGCTCGCAGCCGCTTGAGTTCCGGGATCTCTTCGAGGCTGCAAGTTTTGGCCAGCGATAGGCCGACTTGGAGAAAGCACACCGGCGCATCGCCAGACTGGTTGGCGCACGTGGCCCCTTGATGCATTCTGCCGACGTCCATCCACCTTCCACGACCCACCGGAGCCTTTCCAGATGATGAATCGAAGCAATCCTGTTTGGTTGATTACCGGCTGTTCCACCGGCTTCGGCCGCGAGTTGGCAAAGCTCGTGCTGGCCCGCGGCTGGCGTGCCGTCGTGACCGCGCGAAATCCGGCGCAGCTGACGGACATCGCCGAAGGTCACGCCGAAAGTGCCCTCGTCCTGCCGCTCGATGTGACCCAACGGGCGCAGATCGACCATGTCGTCGCCGAAGCAAAGCGAAGATTCGGTCGCATCGATGTGCTCGTGAACAATGCCGGCTATGGCTATCTCGCGGCGATCGAGGAAGGCGAGGACGACGCGGTGCGCGCGATGTTCGAGACCAACGTGTTCGGCCTGATCGACATGACGAAAGCGGTGCTTCCGATCATGCGCGAGCAACGCAGCGGTTTGATCGTCAACGTTTCGTCGATTGGCGGCCTCACGAGTTTCGCAGCGACCGGTTACTACCATGGCACGAAGTACGCGGTGGAGGGCATCTCCGAATCGCTGGCGACCGAGGTCAAGCCGCTGGGCATCGACGTGCTGATCGTCGAGCCTGGGCCTTTCCGCACGAATTGGGCGGGTCCGTCGATCAAGCAGTCCGCGACGCGCATCGACGCGTATGCCGAGACCGCCGGTGAACGCCGCAAGCAGACCGAAGCCCGCAGCGGCCACCAGGCCGGCGATCCGGTACGCGCCGCGCAAGCCATCATCGACGCCGCTCTTTCGGAAGCGCCACCGTTGCGGTTGCTGCTCGGCAAGATGGCGCTGGAACTTGCGCGCAAGAAGCTCGACTTCATGCGCACCGATTTCGATGCATGGGAAGCGACCACGCTCGGCGCAGACTTTCCGCCGAGCCAAAGCTGAAAGCCGGCGCGTCTCCCTCGTGAAGTTCGGCAACAGCGACTCTGAGCCGCCAGTCGCAACCTCGGCAAGCGGACCGTCGAGTCCGTCTCGGCCGGGCCATGAGAGGCTTACCGGTGGCACTCAGCGCAACTCAGCGCCGCACCGTGTGCGACAGGTGGTGTGGCAATTTCTCGGGTCCGCCACCGTGCCGCACCAGGGTCTTCAGGGTCGGCATCGAGACTTCTGCTGAGCGCGTTTCATTTGTCTCGGCGCTGTCGCGTGTGGCGCCTCGCCGCCCACACGTCGGGGTTCACCAGGTTCAGCGGCCGCTGCCCGGACAGCAGGCGCAGCACCTCGTGCGCGGTGCCCTGGCTCATGCGCGCCATGCTCTCGGCGGTGAGGCCGGCGGCATGCGGCGTCAGCAGTACGTTGTCCAGCGCAAGCAGCGCATGGTCCAACGCGAGGGGCTGTTCATCGAACACATCGAGCGCGGCACCGCCCAGGCGCCGCTCTCGAAGCGCATCGATGAGAGCCGCTTCGTCGATCAGTGGCCCGCGCGACACGTTGACCAGGAATGCGCCGGCCTTCATCAGGCCGAGTCGGCGTGCGTCCAGCAGATGGCGCGTCTCGCGGCTCAGCGGGCAACTGAGCACGACGAAATCGCTCGCGCCCAGCAGGCCGTCAAGAGGCGCACCGCGCACGAACGCGGGCAGCGCGTCGAGCCGGCGCTGATGTCCGAGCACCTGCATCGCAAAGCCGTGGTAGCAGATCTGCGCGACGCGCTCGCCGATCGCACCGACGCCGACGATACCCACCGTCTTGCCGCCAAGCTCGCTCGCCCGGTCGGCGAGGGCGCGGCTCGCCGCCCAACCTGTCGTGCGCAGCACGGCGTCCATCCGGTGCAAGCGCCGCGCCAGCAGGCCGAAGCAGGTCATCACATGCTCGGCGACCGCGTCGCGGTTGGAGCCGGGCACGTTGGCCACCGGAATCGCGTGCGCGTTCGCCGCTTCCATCGGGATCATGTCGACCCCGACCCCGTGACGCACGACACCGCGCAGCACCTTGGCGTGCTCGAACAGATCCGCAGGCAACGGCGAGCGCACGACCAGCACGTCGGCGTCGGTGACCAGCCGACGCAGCGTCTCGGGCTGCGCGTCGGGTGCGAGCACGACATCGGCCACCTTGTCGATGATCCGTTCGCCCGAAGGATCGATCGCGCCGGTCAGCAATACCTTCGGGCGTCCCACGGTCGTGCCCTGCTCATTCCGGCGTCACGCCGGCATCCTTGACTACCTTCGCCCACTTCGTGGCCTGGTCCTTCAGGTGCGCGGCAAACTGCTGCGGCGTGCTGCCGATCACGTCGACGCCCTGGGCCGAGAATTTTTCCTTGACGTCGGGCATCTTCAGCGCCTTGACAATCTCGGCATTGAGCTTGTCGATGATCGGCTGCGGCGTGCCCGCCGGCGCGGCGAAGCCGAACCACACGCCCACCTCGTAGCCCGGCACGCCGGCCTCGCTGACGGTGGGCAGATCCGGCACATGCGGCGAACGCGTCGGCGTCGTCACCGCGAGCGCCTTCAACTTTCCGGCCTTGATGTGCTGGATCACGTTCGGAATGTTGTCGAACATCACCCCGACCTGTCCGCCCAGCAGGTCGGTGACCGCCGGGCCGCTGCCCTTGTACGGCACGTGCGTGATGTCGACGCCCGCCATCTGCTTGAACTTCTCCATCGACAGGTGGTTCGACGAACCGATTCCGGTGGACGCGTAGTTGAGCGTGCCGGGCTTCGCCTTCGCGAGCGCGATCAGCTCCTTGACCGAGTTGACCGGCAGGGACGGCGAGACGATGAGCAGGTTCGGTGTGCTGGCCGCGAGCGTGATCGGAGCGAAATCCTTTTCCGGATCGTAGGGCAGCTTCCTGAAGATGCTCTGGTTCACCGCGAATGCGAACGGCGTGACGAACAGCGTGTACCCGTCGGGCGGAGACTTCGCCGCCGCGTCGGTGCCGATCAGGGTGCCCCCGCCCGGGCGGTTGTCGACCGTCACCGTCTGGCCCCAGGCGGCCTGGAGCTTGGCGCCGACGGTGCGGGCGAGCGTGTCGTTGAAGCCGCCGGGCGTGTACGGGACGATGATCTTGATCGGCTTGACCGGATAGGTCTGTGCGTGGGCCGGGCCGATCAGCGCAACGGCGAGCAGCGCCGGGAGAGTCAGGGTTTTGAGGAAGTTCATGGCGGTTCCAGTGGAAAACGGCTGTTGAAGTGAAGTCGGTGTGCGCTCAGATGTAGCCCGGCCCTTCGATCGCGGGGTGCGCTGCGATAAAGTCTTCGTCGACCTCAATGCCGATGCCGGGCTTGTCCAGCGGATGCACGTTGCCGTCACGATCGACCTGGAACGGTGTGCTGACCAGCCGATCGCGGTACAGGTTGTTCTTCGACACGTCGCCCTCGAAGTAGCCCCCGTTGTCGATGGATGCCAGGAAATGGATCGACGCAGCCATGTTGATGCCCGTCATGCAGGTGTGCGGGTTGATCGGCAGCTTGTAGGCCGAGGCCATCGCCGCGATGCGCAGCACTTCTGTGATGCCGCCGGCCTTCGACAGGTCGGGCTGCAGGATCGTGATCGCGCGGTCTTCGATGACGCGGTTGAACTCGTAGCGGGTGAAATGGTTCTCCCCGGCCGCCAGCGGCACCCGGCCGAAGCTGCGCGCCAGCGCGTAGCTCATATGGTCGTGCGGCGCGAACGGCTCCTCGAGCCAGCCGACGTTCAGGTCGTCGAAGCCGGGCATCGCACGCCGCGCGTCGGCCACGTCGTAGCCGGTGTTGGCATCGACGAGGATCACGATTTCGTCGCCGAGCGCCTTGCGTACCGCCGCGACGCGGGCCAGGTCGCGTGCCGGCGTGTCGCCGACGCGCAGCTTGACTGCCTTGTAGCCGGCCTCGACATGCGGACGAGCTTCGTCGACCAGTGCCGACGGATCCTGGAAGCCGAGCGACACCCCGCCCGCATAGGCGGGGACCGGGCGCGCCGAGCCGCCGAGCAGCTTGTACAGCGGCCAGCCGACCGCCTTGCCGCGGATG
>JANMAW010000364.1:0-2509 GCA_031360005.1 Rhizobacter sp. | reverse complement strand
CCAAGCCTTCGGGATGCGCTGGCCTTGGTTGCTGGTGCTGCTGCTGGCCGCGATGGTCGTCACCGCGATCGATCCGTGGGCGCTGATGCAGCCCGGGTTCTGGCTGTCGTTTGTCGCAGTCGGCTTGCTGATGGCGTCGTCTGCGCCGCCGCCGAGTGCCGTCGCTGGCGCGGTCGATGCGTCGCCGGCGCACTGGCGCGGCTGGGCGCGTCGCCTGTTCGGCGCGTTGCGTGCCGGTGCGCGCACGCAGCTGATCGCGACCATCGGGCTCGCGCCGCTGTCGCTGGTGTTTTTCCACCAGGTGTCGGTCGTTGGCTTCGCGGCGAACCTGCTCGCGATCCCGCTCGTCACGCTGGTGATCACGCCGCTCGCGTTGCTCGGCGTGGCGCTCGTGCCGCTGTGGGCGGCGGGAGCGTGGGTCGTGCGGCAACTCGACACCGTACTTGGGTGGCTCGCGGGGATGCCGGGCGCCGTGTGGCTGGCGCCGGTGGCGCCGTTGTGGGCGCAGTTCGCGGGCCTGGCCGGCGCGGTGCTGCTGGTGTTGCCGCTGCCGTGGCGTGCGCGGGCGCTGGCGTTGCCGCTGCTGGTGCCGCTGCTGCTGCCGCCGCGCAACCTGCCGGTCGTGGGTGAATTCGACCTGATGGCGTTGGATGTCGGGCAGGGCACGTCGGTGCTGGTGCGCACCCGCTCGCACCTGTTGGTCTACGACGCCGGCCCGCAGTACTCGCGCGACAGCGATGCCGGGCAGCGCGTGCTGTTGCCGCTGCTGCGGGCGCGTGGCGAGTCGCGCATCGACACGCTGGTGTTGAGCCACCGCGATCTCGACCACGTGGGCGGCGCCGCGGCCGTGCTGAAGGCACTGCCGGTCGGCGACGTGCTCAGCTCGCTGGCACTCGACCACCCGCTGCTGGCCGCGGGGCGGCAGCATACGCGGTGCACTTCCGGGCAGTCGTGGGACTGGGACAATGTGCACTTCGAGGTGCTGCGCCCCGCCGAGGCCGACTACCAGCGCGCGCTCAAGCCGAATGCGCTGTCGTGTGTGCTGCGCGTCAGCGGCGGTGGTCGCAGCGTGCTGTTGACCGGCGACATCGAACGCGAACACGAGGCTGCGCTGCTCGCCACCGCACCCGCAACGCTGCGCAGCGATATGCTGGTCGTGCCGCATCACGGCAGCCGCACATCGTCGACCGCTGCGTTTCTCGACGCCGTGCAGCCTCGCGTGGCGGTGGTCCAGGCCGGCTATCGCAACCGCTTCGGCCACCCCGCGCCCGACGTGCTGGAGCGCTACCGTGAGCGCGGCATTGATGTCGAAGCAACGCCGGCCTGCGGTGCCTGGCGCTGGCAGGCGCGGGCATCGCCCGAGGGTGTTTGCCAGCGTGACGCGGCACGACGCTACTGGCACCATGGCTCCCGGGCACACTGAAGGCTGCCATTGGCCTGGAAGTTGCTAACCTGTCCGAGAGGAGACCCGCCGATGAGACCGAGCTTCGACGAGATGCGCGCCGATGCCAACACCGTGCGCGAGCACTACCGCGGTTATGGCCGCTGGCTCGCACAGCAGCCGGGCGATGTGATGCTTTCGCGGCGCGAAGAGGCGGCCACGATCTTCCGACGGGTCGGCATCACCTTCGCGGTGTACGGCGCAAAGGATGAAGAGGGCCATGGCAACGAGCGCCTGATCCCGTTCGACCTGATCCCGCGCGTCATCCCGGCGCACGAATGGGCCGTGATGGAGAAGGGCCTGGCGCAGCGGGTGACCGCGCTGAACCGCTTCATCCACGACGTCTACCACGACCAGGAGATCATCAAGGCAGGCCACGTGCCGGCCGAGCAGATCCTGAAGAACTCGCAGTTCCGCCCCGAGATGATGGGCGTCGATGTGGCGGGCGGCGTCTATTCGCACATCTCGGGCATCGACATCATCCGCGCGGCCGACGCCGACGGCGGCGGCGCGAGCTACTACGTACTCGAGGACAACCTGCGCGTGCCGAGCGGCGTGAGCTACATGCTCGAGAACCGCAAGATGATGATGCGGCTGTTTCCCGAACTGTTCAGCCAGCATCGGGTCGCGCCGGTGGCGCACTACCCCGACCTGCTGCTCGAAACCCTGCGCTCGGTCGCGCCCGCCGCGGTGAGCGAACCGACGGTGGTTGTGCTGACGCCCGGCATGCACAACAGCGCGTACTTCGAACACGCATTCCTGTCGCAGCAGATGGGCATCGAGCTGGTCGAGGGGCAGGACCTGTTCGTGAAAGACAAGTTCGTCTACATGCGCACGACGCAGGGCCCGAAGCGTGTCGATGTGATCTACCGCCGCGTCGACGATGACTTCCTGGACCCGCAGGCCTTCCGCAAGGATTCGACGCTCGGCTGCGCCGGTCTGCTGAGTGCGTACCGCGCCGGCAACGTGACCTTGTCGAACGCGATCGGCACCGGCGTCGCCGACGACAAGTCGATCTACCCGTACGTGCCGAAGATGATCGAGTTCTACCTCGGCGAGAAGCCGATC
>JANMAW010000361.1:0-3396 GCA_031360005.1 Rhizobacter sp. | reverse complement strand
CGATCGAAGTGGCGCTGCGCAAGATCGCCGAAGTGCGGGTGCTGCATTCGGTCAGCGGGCCGTTCGACCTGATCGCGATCGTCGCCGCCGCGTCGATCGGCGAGCTCGACGCCTTGATCGACCGCATCGGTGCGCTCGACGGTGTCGAGCGCACGACCTCGGCGATCGTGCTGTCGACGCGGATTCAACGATAACGCCGAGGCGAAGGGGCTGGCGGCCCGGCGCCCGGTGATTGGCGGCGTTCGGCAACAGGCTCGGATACGCTGCCGCGGCTCCGGCCGCGCCGCGGCGATCGTCGGGGCGCCTGTCGCAATCGAGACGGCGCGTGCGTGACGGCGATGAACGATTCGCCGTCGATACGCTACCGTGCCTCGGGCTTCGTTTGTACAGTCGAGCGACGGAGGTTCACGATGGAAGCAATCGATTCATTGCTCGAACGCAAGCTCGAAGCCCTGACCCAGCCGCTCGCGGTCGTGCTGCCCGACGGCCACCGCATCGGGTCGGCCGAGGCCGCGGTCACGATCCGCCTGAAACACATATCGTCGCTGGTGCACATCGCGGCCGGCGAGATCGGCAAGGTCGCGCAGGACTACGTCGAAGACCGGCTCGACTTCGACGGCAGCGTGCGTGACCTGATGGCGATCGCTTCGCAGATGATCGAGAGCGACCCGACGCGGGACGACCGCGGCACCACGTTGAACTGGTGGCGCGGGATCCGCCTGAACGCACGCTCGCGCAAGCGTCACCAGGCGCATGCCGACGCCCGGCAGGTGCAGTTTCATTACGACGTGTCCGACGCGTTCTACGCGCTCTGGCTCGATCCGATGCGCCTGTATTCGTGCGCCTACTTTCGCGACGGCGCGATGTCGCTGGCGCAGGCGCAGCAGGCCAAGCTCGACCACATCTGCCGCAAGCTGCTGTTGCGCCCGGGCGAGCGCTTTCTCGACATCGGTGCCGGCTGGGGCGGCCTGCTGATCTGGGCTGCCGAACATTACGGCGTGCGCGCGCACGGCATTACGCTGAGCCGGAACCAGCACGCGCATGTGAACCGGCTGATCGAGGCGCGCGGCCTGCAGGGCCGGGTGACGATGGCGTTGTGCGACTACCGCGAGTTGCCCGAGGGCGAACCCTACGACAAGATCGCCTCGGTCGGCATGTTCGAGCACGTCGGCCGCGCGCAGCTGCCCACGTACTTCGCGAAGATCCACCGCCTGCTGAAACCTGGGGGTCTGCTGCTGAACCACGGCATCACCGCCGGCGGCGTCCGCAACCGCCAGCTCGGCGCCGGCATGGGCGACTTCATCGAACGCTACATCTTCCCGGGCGGCGAGCTGGCGCATGTGTCGAAGGTGACCGAGCTGATGAGCGAGGCCCAGTTCGAGCCGCTCGATCTCGAGAACCTGCGCCCGCACTACGGGCGCACGCTGTGGGCCTGGAGCGATGCGCTCGAAGCCCGGCTCGTGCCGGCGCGTCAGGTCGCGCGCGAGAGCGTCGTGCGCGCCTACCGCCTCTACCTCGCGGGCAGTGCAATGGGCTTCGAGCAGGGCTGGATGGGCCTGTTCCAGATGCTGGCGGCGCGGCCCAGCGGGCGGGTCGCGGACGGCCCGATGCCCGGAGCACAATCGCAGTTTCCTTTCAACCGCGGCTACATGTACGGTTGAGGCGACCCTCATTCGGGCGAGACGACCATGATCTACAAGTTCAAGTCCAGCGCGGCGGGCGACGTCATCATGATGGGCCCGGCCGGCGACGATGTGCTGCGCCTGATCGGCAAGCCGCCGGCGGCGACGGGCATTATCGAGGTGGCGACGATGCCATCCGCGATCGCCGCGATCGAGCAGGCCGTCAGCGCCGACGAGGCGGCGCGTGCGCAGGCCGAGAAGGAAGCCGCGGCCGAGGGCCGGAAGCCCGGGCGCGGCGACGGCGTGACGTTGCGCCAGCGCGCCTGGCCGCTGGTGGAGATGATGAAGCGTTCGATCGCCGAGAAAGCCGACATCGTGTGGGGTGTGTAGAGGAGGATGCGCGCATGAAACTGTGGAGCGACAGCTGGAGCAATGGCGAACGCATTCCGACCCGCTTTTCCGCGGGCAAGCCCGACGGGCGGGGCGGCATCGAGTTCTCCGACAACCTGAGCCCGCACCTGGCGTGGAGCGAGGTGCCGGCCGGCACGAAGTCGTTCGCGCTGATCTGTCACGACTTCGACGTGCCGAGCCGCGGCGACGACGTGAACCGCAGCGACCGCGAGGTGCCGGCCGACCTGCCGCGCGTCGATTTTTTCCACTGGGTGATGGTGGATCTGCCATCCACGCTCACCGAGCTTGCCGAGGGCCGGTTCAGCCGCGGGTTCACCGCGCGCGGCAAACCCGGGCCCGCGGTACCCGCGTTGGCAGTATTCGGTCTCGAGACCGCGCGCCACGGTCTGAACGACTACACCGGCTGGTTCGCCGCGAACCCCGAGATGGCCGGCAATTACTTCGGCTACGACGGCCCGTTTCCGCCGTTCAACGACTCGCTGATCCATCACTATGTGTTCACCGTCTATGCGCTGGCGGTCGCGCGGGCGCCGGTCGAAGGCCGGTTCACCGGGCCGCAGGTGCGCCAGTCGATCTACAACCACATCCTCGCCGAGGCCACGCACTCGGGCACCTACACGCTGAACCGGCGTTTGATCGGATGACCGGGGCGGACCAGCAGGCCACGCGGGTGCTCGCGATCCGCCACGGCGAGACCGACTGGAACGCGACCGGTCGCATTCAGGGCCAGCTCGACATTCCGCTCAATGCGACGGGCCGGTGGCAGGTCGACCGGCTCGCGCTCGCGGTGGCCGACGAGGGCATCGACGCGATCTACTCGAGCGATCTGCTGCGCGCGCTCGAGACGGCGCAGGCGGTGGCGCGCGTCGTCGGTCGCGGTATCGTCACCGACGCCGGGCTGCGCGAACGCGGCTTCGGCATCTTCGAGGGCATGAGCCACGCCGAGATCGATCGGCGCTGGCCCGAGCAAAACCAACGCTGGCGCCGGCGCGATCCCGAGTTCGGCGCGCCGGGCGGCGAAACCCTGAACCAGTTCTATGCGCGCGCAATCGCCACCGCGACGCGCCTGGCGGCGCGGCACCCGGGCCAGACCATCGCGCTGGTGTCGCACGGCGGCGTGATGGACTGCCTGTACCGCGCCGCTTCGCGGGTCGCCCTGGATGCGCCGCGCTCGTGGCAGCTCGGCAACGCCAGCATCAACCGGCTGCTCTACACGCCGCAAGGCTTCACGCTAGTCGGCTGGAGCGACAGCCACCACCTCGACGGCGCTGCGCTGGGCGAGTTCAGCGACGCCGACGCGGCGCCGACATCGGTGGAGCGCGCCGCGTGACGATCGCCCGGCCCGCGGCAAGCGTCGGCGACC
>JANMAW010000338.1:0-3969 GCA_031360005.1 Rhizobacter sp. | reverse complement strand
GCGGCGACCGCAATGACGTGAGCAACGAAGCGCGCACCGCAGCGAGCACCGACGACAGCGCCGACAGCGCCGACAGCTTCTGGACCTGGCGCGACCTGATGTACCGCTTCGCGCTCGCGATCTCACCCGACCAGCTCGAGGCGATCGCGACGCACCTGTACATCGAGATGCTGCAGGCCGGCTACACCTCGGTGTGCGAGTTCCACTACCTGCACCACGCTCCGGACGGCCGGCCCTATGCCGACCGGGCCGAGATGTCGCTGCGCCTGATCGCCGCGGCGCAGCGCGCAGGCATCGGCATCACGCTGCTGCCGGTGCTGTACCAGCAGGCCGGCTTCGGCGAACCGGCGGCGCGCGCCGATCAGCGGCGCTTCGTCAATAGCGTCGACGCGCTGCTCGACATCGTCGAGCGGGCAAGGGTGCAAGGCACGCGTCGCGCTGCACCTGTCGATGCCATTGGCGACGTGCGGGTCGGGGTTGCGCCGCACTCGCTGCGTGCGGTCGGGCCGCGTGCGCTGCAGCAACTCGTCGCCGGCGTTCATGCGATCGACGCCAACGCGCCGATCCACATTCACGTCGCCGAGCAGCAGCAGGAGGTGCAGGACTGCATCGCCTGGAGCGGCCAGCGCCCGGTGGCCTGGCTGCTCGCGAACGCGAACGTCGATGCGCGCTGGTGCCTGGTGCACGCCACCCACATGCTGGATGCCGAACTGCGCGGCGTGGCCGCGTCGGGCGCGGTCGCCGGGCTGTGCCCGAGCACCGAGGCGAACCTCGGCGACGGCGTGTTCGACGCGGTCGCTTACGCCGCTGCCGACGGCGCCTGGGGCATCGGCTCCGACAGCCACGCCGGCGTCGGTGCGGCCGAAGAGTTGCGCCTGCTCGAATACACCCAACGCCTCGCGGTGCAGCGCCGAAACGTGCTGTCCAGCGACGCGCACCCGCAGGTCGCCGATCACCTGTGGCTGCTTGCCGTGAGCGGCGGCGCCCGCGCGAGCGGCCGCGCGATCGCGGGCCTGGCGATCGGCGAGCAGGCCGATTTCGTCGTGCTCGACGATTCGGGCGCGCTGGCGGGACTGGCGCCGTCTCAGATGCTCTCCAGCCACCTGTTCGCGAGCCATGGCCGCAACGCGGTGCGCGAGGTGTGGGTCGCCGGCCGGCAGCGGATCGGCGACGGCGCGCATGCCTTCGGGCGCAACGCGTGCGAACGCTTCGTCGCCGCGCGCAGCCAACTGCTCGACGAGGTGTGAGTGACAACGTCAAGGCACCTTCGGCGCCGCCGCCCGGTGGAAACTCAATGCTCTTGCGACGACCCGGCAAGGTTTGACCGATGACGCCTGCGCGCCCGATACCCGCGATCGACCTGCTGATCCGCAATGTGCGGGTGGTGACTTGCGCCGACGATGACTGCGCGGTGTCGCCAACCGCGTTCATTGCCGTCGCCGATGGGTTGATCGCCGGCATCGGGCCGATCGGATCGCTCGACCCACGCGTGCCGGTGCGGGCCGAACTCGACGGCGAAGGCGCGCTGCTGACGCCCGGCCTGATCGACTGCCACACGCATCTCGTCTACGCCGGCGACCGCGCGCGCGAGTTCGAGCTGCGGCTGCAGGGCGCGAGCTACGAAGACATCGCGCGCGCCGGTGGCGGCATCCACTCGACGGTGCGGCAGACGCGCGACGCCGACGCCGGCGACCTGCAGGCGCAGTCGGCGCGGCGCCTGCGCAGCCTGGTGCGACATGGCGTGACCACGGTCGAGATCAAGTCGGGCTACGGGCTGTCGCAGGCCGCCGAGTTGAAGTCGTTGCAAGTGGCGCGCGATCTCGGCGCGCAGTTCCCGATCGATGTGCGCACGACGCTGCTCGCCGCGCATGCGCTGCCGCCCGAGTTCGCCGGTCGCGCCGATGACTACATCGACGAGATCGTGCAACGCATCCTGCCCGAAGCGGCGCGGCTGCGGCTCGCCGATGCGGTCGATGCGTTCTGCGAGACGATCGGCTTCACGCCGGCGCAGACGCGGCGCGTGTTCGAGGCCGCGCACGCGCACGGCCTGCCCGTCAAGCTGCATGCCGAACAGCTCTCGAACCAGGGCGGCGCGGCGCTCGCGGCCGAGTTCGGCGCGTTGTCGGCCGACCACCTCGAGCACGTCGACGAAGCCGGCGTGCGGGCGATGGCGCGCGCCGGCAGCGTCGCGGTGATGCTGCCCGGCGCCTACTACTTCCTGCGCGACACCACGGCGCCGCCGATCGCGCTGTTCCGCCGCCACCTTGTTCCGATGGCGGTGGCCACCGACTGCAACCCCGGAAGCAGCCCAAGCACGCACCTGCCGCTGATGATGAACATGGCCTGCACGCTGTTCCGGATGACGCCGGCCGAGGCGCTGCTGGGCGTGACGCGCCACGCCGCGCAGGCGCTCGGCCTGCAGCGCAGCCGCGGCAGCATCGAGATCGGCAAGCAGGCCGACCTGTGCCTGTGGGACGTGGACCATCCCGCCGAGCTGTCGTACGCGATCGGGTCAACCCCGCTGCGCGCCCGTCTCCACCGAGGCGTTGTCCACCCGCCGAGTTGAAGGGCGCGCGGCCGTCTACGCGGCGCGCGCATCCAGCGCGGCATTGAGCATCCGCTCCAGCAGCGGCTGAAGCTGTGCAGCCAAGTCGCCGCGGTAGCCGAACGGCGCGCTCTCGTCCATGTAGGTGGACTGGCAGATCTCGAGCTGCAGCGCGTGGATGCCAGCAACGGGGCGGCCATAGTGGCGCGTGATGTGGCCGCCCTTGAAGCGGCCGTTGCTGACATGCGTGAACTGCGACTGGGCGCGCATCTCAGCTTCGACCGCAGCCTGCAACGCGGGCGCACAGGCGCGGCCATCGGCGGTGCCCAGGTTCAGGTCGGGCAGCTTGCCGTCGAAGAAGCGCGGCGTGACGCCGGCGATCGAATGCGCATCCCACAGCACGACCGAGCCGTGCAACGCGCGCAGCCGATCCAGCTCGGCACGCAGCGCGTCGTGGTACGGCTGCCAGTATGTCGCGCGGCGCCGCGGCGCTTCGGCAGCGTCGGGGGCAGCGCCCGGGCCGTACAGCGGCTCCTTGCGGAAGGTGTCGAGCGGCAGCAGTCCGGTCACGTCCTGGCCCGGGTACAGGCTGGTATCTTCGGGCGGGCGGTTCAGGTCGATCACATGGCGGGCGAAACGCGCCGCTATGGTGCTGGCCCCCATCGCGTGCACGAAGGCGTAGAGCTGCGGCAAGTGCCAGTCGACATCGGCGCGCTGCAGCGCCTGCGGCGTCATGCGCGCGGCCAGATCGGGCGGGATCTCGGTGCCGGCGTGCGGGAACGACACCAGCAGCGGCACGCTGCCGCACGTCAGCGCGTACATCGTCGAATCCATCGTGGCACCCCTCGCCGAAGTGGTCTAGACAAGTTGAGGCCAAAGTGTAGACTGAGCCCGGTCCGGGGAAGTCGCTGCGGACCTCCGAGTGCCTGGCGAGGGCCCGGGCACCTGCAAGCGCGGGGCTGGGGCCGGCTTGCAGGGCACGCGCCTTGCATCACGCATTCAGCCGACCCCAACGTTCAGGAGATTCGATGAGTTCAACCGCCCGTGCCAACACGATTCTCGCCGCCCTGACCGCCGGGCTGCTGGCCTTGCCTGCGTTTGCCGAAGACACCAAGGTCGCGATCGCGATCTCGGGCTGGACCGGCTTCGCGCCGCTGACGCTGGCCAATGACGCGGGCCTGTTCAAGAAGAACGGCCTGGACGTCTCGATCAAGAAAATTCCGCAGAAGGACCGGCACCTCGCGATCGCCTCCGGCGACGTGCAATGCGCGGCCACCACCGTGGAGACCTGGGTCGCGTGGAACGCGAACGGCGTGGCGACGACGCAGATCTTCCAGCTCGACAAGAGCTTCGGTGCCGACGGCATGGTCGTCAAGCCCGCGATCGCGAAGATCGCCGATCTGAAGGGCAAGACGGTCGCCGCA
>JANMAW010000324.1:0-4779 GCA_031360005.1 Rhizobacter sp. | reverse complement strand
CTGCCGCTCGATGCGTTCGCGCGCTGCTGGGTGCAGGAGAGCACGCTGCTGCAGGCGATCGAAGCGGCATTGACCGGCGATCAGCGCGGGCTGATGGCGCGGCTGCGCGCCGCGTGGCAGGCGCAGCGGCTGCAGACCTTCGATGCCGCGATGCATTCGCTCGCGGCCAGCCTGGCCCGGCTCGCCGCTGCGTCCGAGGCGGTGCCCGACCCGGGCGGTCTGGTCGCGCGCCTGCGCCAGGCCGGCATCGCGGTCGGCATCGGCAACGCCGGGCAAACGCCGATGGCGCTGGCACGAAAGGCGCTGGCCGACATGCTGGATGCCGAGGTGCGCGCGAACACGCTCGAGCTGATCACGCTGCACGGGCTCGAAGGCCAGGCGCAGCGCGAGATCCTGACGCGGCTGGCGACGCATTTCGAGGCGCGGCTGCGCATGGACGAAGGCAAGGCCGCGCTGTGGGGCGGCATGGTCAGTGGCGCGCTCGTCGGGCTGAAGGCCGACATCCTCAGCGGCGGGCTGACGCTCGGCGGCGGCCTGCTCGCCGGCGGCCTGATCGGCGCGCTCGGCGCGGCCGGGCTGGCGCGCTGCGTCAACCTCGTGCGCGGCACTGACCGCTCCTGGGTGGCGTGGAATGCGCAGGCCCTCGACCAGATGCTCGAGGCCGCGCTGCTGCGCTACCTGGCCGTGGCGCACTTCGGCCGCGGGCGTGGCGAATGGGCGCAGGGCGAGTCGCCGCCGCACTGGCGCGACGTGATCGAGCGCGCACTCGCACCGCATCGCGATGCGCTCGCGCTCGTGTGGCGCGAGCGTGACGGGCGTGGCGAGGGCGGGCCCGAAGCGCAGCGGCTGATCGCCGCGGCGCTCGAGCCGATCGTCTCGCGGGCGATCGGAGCCGCGCTGCGCGACCTGTACCCGGGCGCACCGGCCGTCACGGCGTTCGAACCCGCGAAGCTGCGGGAAAGTGCGCAACCCGTAGTGCTGCCTTCGCAGTAGGCTTGGGCATCATGAACGCAGCGCATCGCCCGATCGATTTCTACTTCGACTTCTCGTCGCCGTACTCCTACATCGCCTCCGAATGGATCGAGGCGCTGGCGGCGCGCCACGCGCGCACCGTGAACTGGAACGCGATCCTGCTCGGCGCCACCTTCCAGGCGGCCGAGCTGAAGAGCCCGGTGTCGCACCCGCTCAAGCGCGAGTACTCGTTGCTCGATTTCGAACGCTCGGCGCGATTCGCCGGCGTGCCGTTCAAGATGCCGGAAAAATTCCCGATTCCGACGCAGAACGCCGCGCGCATCTTCTGGTGGCTGAACGCGAGCGATCCCGATCGCGCACGCGACTGGGCACGGCATTGCCTGCGTGCCTTCTTCGCGCGCGGCGCCGACCTGAGCGAGGCGACCGCGCTGCAGGCGCTCGCGGCCGAGTTCGGGCTCGACCACGTGCAGGCGCAAGACATCTGGAACGACCCCCGTTGGAAGGCTGAGCTGAAGGCTGCGAACGACGCGGCAATCGCGCTCGGCGTGTTCGGTGCGCCGTTCTTCATCATCGATGGCGAGCCGTTCTGGGGCAACGACCGGCGTGCGCAGATCGAGCGCTGGATGGAGCAGGGCCGGTTCTGAGAAGCGTCGGCGCGGCAGCGCAGCGCTGGGCTCCGCCGGTCACCTGCCATTTACGGCGTCGTCAACGCGGTTGTTGAACGCAGGGCCTCGAACAGCGCTGCCGGATCCACCGGCTTGACCAGATGGCGGATGAATCCGGCTGCAATCGCGCGGGATCGATCCTCCTGCTGGCCGTAGCCGGTCAACGCGATCAATGCGGGCGGCGCGGCAGCACCGCTCAGAATCTGTCGCGCCAGGTCGTACCCGGTCATGTCGGGCAAGCCGATGTCGAGAATCGCGACATCGAAGCGCTGCTCCTTGACGTGTGCGAGAGCGCCGATCGCGGTGAACGCAGTTTGCGTGCGATAGCCCGAAGTCTCGAGCAGCATCGCAAGTGTCTCGGCGGCATCGACGTTGTCGTCGACGATCAGCACGGACAACCCTTGCTGCGTCGCGCCGTGATGCTCGCCACCCGCCGGCAACGCCTGCGTTTGCGGTGCGGACAGGCGTGGCAAACAGACCTCGAAGCGGCTTCCCATTCCCGGGCCGCCACTGCTCGCGGTCACCGTCCCCTGGTGCAATTCCACCAGACCCTTGACGACGGCCAGGCCCAGCCCGAGGCCGCCCTCCGATCGGTCCGGGCCACGCTCGCCCTGACTGAAGGGCTCGAACAAACGCGGCAGCAAGGCCGGCTCGATGCCGACGCCGGTGTCCTGCACTGCGATTCGCACTTCGTCAGACGTCGCATGCGCACTCAATGTGATGTGGCCGCCGCGCGGTGTGTACTTCGCGGCGTTTTGAAGCAGGTTGGCCAGAATCTGCACCAGTCGCATCGGGTCTGCAAAAACATGGATTCCGGGGCCGGGGGTGTCGAGCGTGAGTCGATGCTCACGCGATTCGATCGACGGCAGCGCCTGCTCGACCGCATTCGCGATCGCCACCGCCATGTCGACCGGCTCCGGCTGGAGCCGCACCAGCCCGCGCGTGACGCGCGACACGTCCAGCAGTTCATCCAGCAGGCCTGTCATGTGCAGGACCTGACGCGAAATGATTTCGCTCGCACTCGTGATCCTCGGGTCGGGGCTGTGCGCCCTGCGCAGCAACTCGCCCGCGGTGCGAATCGGCGCGAGCGGATTGCGCAGTTCGTGAGCCAGCATCGCAAGGAACTCGTCCTTTCGACGATCGGCCTCACGCAACTGCTCCTCGGCCGCCTTCAGCGGGGACACGTCGGTGTTCGTGCCGAACCACTGGACGATGTTGTCGCCCGCGTCGTGCAGCGGTGCAACGAGCGTCAGGAAAGGCCGGAAGCGCCCGTCCGCGCCGCGCAACGGGAACGTCATCTCGAACGGTTTTCCGGTCGCGATCGAGGTCGTCCAGGCTTCCAGCACCGCCGGCAATGTCGCTTGGTCGTGCACGCTCTGCCAGCCCCACCCTTCCATGTCGGCGTGCGTCTTGCCGGTATAGGCGTACCAGCGATCGTTGTACCAGTGGATCCAGCCGTCGGCGTTCGCCATCCAGGCCAGATTGGGTATGGTATTCGCAAGCTCGCGCAGACGAGCCTCGCTGCGCACCAGCGCCCGCTCGGCCCGGGCGCGCTCGATCGAGTCCCAGCAGCGATTCGCGACCGCCCTGGCCAGGGCGACCTCCTCGCGCAGCCAGCGGCGCGGCGCGGCGCTGTGACTGCTCAGGACGGCGACCAGCCGCGCGTTCTTGAGCACCGGGATCGCCATCGAGCCGCCGACCTGCAGAGCCTGGTAGGACGCCAGCGAGTCGCGGGTTCGCGGATCTTCCGCAACGTCATCGATCGCGATGTTTTCGCCGCGCCGAAGCTGCTCTGCCATGCGGGTCCCGAACTGCTCGAGCCGGTGCCGCCCGACCACGCTGGGCACGTTGCTCGTGTAGTCGGCGAACACGTTGAGCGTGTCCTGATCCTCTTCCATGTCCGCGTACAGGCAACGGCTGACACCGAGGCGCGTCCCGAGCAATCGGGTCGCGACAGTCTTGATGTTCTCGGCGTCGCTCTGGACAGCCAGTGCCTGATCGAGCTGCGCGAGGAAATCGTCGCGTGCGTCGTTCTCGAGCGAACGTCGGTAAGTCCAGAGCGCCGCATCGACCCGCGCTTGCAGCACCTCGTGGGTCACCGGCATCGGCAGCGCCATTGTGTGAAAACCAGCCGCCCGCTCGGCGCTGCCCGTCGGCGGCGCCGTTCCCCAGGTCAGAACGTGGGCGTTTCGAAGGCGCCGCAGCTGCGATCCGGTGCCGGTCGAAATCACCTCGGGCCGGGCCAGCACGATCGCCGGCGCCCTGCCATCCGTGCCCGCCGGCGCGTCGCCGAGGGTCTCGAAGTGATGGACCGAAAACCGCTCGCCCAACGCGCTGTCGACCAATGCGCGCTGCCGGGCATCGAGGCCAGCAGTCCAGACCGCAGTCAACAAGGCGCTTTGCGAGGCTGAGGGCATGCCGGTGGGGTGAGAGAGGGACGGCGAGGAGGCTGCAATTATCGCCACGTTTCGGGCCATCGATTCACCTGCACCGGGGTCTGAGTGCGCTCACGTTTGTGCGCGCCGCCTGCGCAGACGTGCGTAGAATTGTGTCGCGCTTTACGTATACGTCAACTGTGCGGCGGCCCGCGAGCCAGCGCCCACCCGGAGACTGCATGCCCGTTCTCGCCTCCCGGCTCAGCCCGCGCTCGGAAGAATTCAGGGCCAACGCCGGCGCGATGCGCGCGCTGGTCGACGACCTGAACGCGAAGCTCGCGCAGATCGCGCAGGGCGGTGGCGAGGCACCGCGCGCGAAGCACGTGGCGCGCGGCAAGCTGCTGCCGCGTGACCGGGTCGAGATGCTGCTCGACCCCGACACGCCGTTCCTCGAGGTCGCGCCGCTGGCCGCGCTCGGGATGTACCGCGGTGACGCTCCGGGCGCCGGGCTGATCGCCGGCATCGGCCGCGTCAGCGGCGTCGAGTGCATGATCGTCTGCAACGACGCCACCGTGAAGGGCGGCACCTATTACCCGATGACGGTGAAGAAGCACCTGCGCGCGCAGGAGATCGCGCAGCAGAACCGCCTGCCGTGCATCTACCTCGTGGACAGCGGCGGTGCCAACCTGCCGAACCAGGACGACGTTTTCCCGGACCGCGATCACTTCGGCCGCATCTTCTTCAACCAGGCGCAGATGAGCGCGCTG
>JANMAW010000270.1:0-5869 GCA_031360005.1 Rhizobacter sp. | reverse complement strand
CCGAATTCGACCTCGACGACGAGAGTGCTTGAGACCGACGCGCCGCCGCCCGGAGGGCGCACCGCGGCGCCGCTTGCAAGCGTGCTCGTTGCGTTGATCGTCGGACAGATCTGCCTGCACTCGACGATGGCCGGCGTGCGCCTGGCCGCGCCGCTCTGGGTGCTCCGGCAAAGTCATTCCGAATGGGCCGTCGGCGTGCTGATGGGCTTGTTCGCCGCGGCGCCGATCGTGCTGGCGCTGCAGGCGGGCCGTCTCGCCGATCGCCACGGCTACCACCGGCCGCTTCACGTCGCCGTGGCGCTGACGCTGACCGGCGGCGCGTTTGCGCTCGCGGCCACCTGGGCCGCTCCCCATGACTTCGTCGTGCTGTGCCTGGCGGCGGTGTTCGCGGGCGCCGGCGCGAACTACGGGCTCATCGCGATCCAGCGCACCGCCGGTCGCAGCGCCCACGATGCGACCGAACTGAAGCGCGTGTTCAGCTGGCTCGGCCTGGCGCCGGCGTTGTCGAACGTCGTCGGGCCGGTGCTCGCCGGCGCGTTGATCGACCTGGGCGGCTTTCGGCTCGCCTTCGGCGCGCTTATGCTGTTGCCGCTGTTCGGTCTGTGGTGGGCGCGGCGCGTGCCGGTCGAACTGCCACCGGCGGCGGCGGCGCAGCAGGGTGCGCGCAGTTCGTGGGACCTGCTGCGAACGCCCGGCCTGCGCCGGCTGCTGGTGTTGAACTGGCTGCTGTCGGCGAGCTGGGACCTGCACACCTTCGTCGTGCCGATCCTCGGACACGAGCGCGGCTTCAGCGCGTCGACGATCGGCCTCGTGCTCGGCCTGTTCGCGACCGCGGTCGCGCTGGTACGGCTGTTGATTCCGGTGCTGGCACACCGGTTGCGCGAGTCGCAGGTGCTGGCGGGCGCGATGCTCTGCACCGGGGCGGTGTTCGCGGCCTATCCGCTGGTGCGCTCGGCCTGGACGATGGCGTTGTGTGCGGTTCTTCTTGGGCTGGCGCTCGGCGCGGTGCAGCCGATGATCATGACCACGCTGCACCAGCTCACGCCGCGCGAGCGCCACGGCGAGGCGATCGCGCTGCGCTCGATGACAATCAACTTCGCGAGCGCGGTGATGCCGCTCCTGTTCGGGCTGGCCGGAGCCACGCTTGGTGCGGTGTCGCTGTTCTGGATGATGGGCGCGCTGGTCGCGGCCGGCAGCGTTCAGGCGCGGCGGATTGGAAACCGGCTCGTCACTCCACTCGGCCCCGCGGCCGGCGCCGAAGCGGCCCCCGAGCCGCCGCTCAGAACTTGATACCGGCGGGGTTGGCCGGCGCCGGCGCTTCGGCCACAGGCGGCGCTGCGATGCGCGCGGCCGGGGCGCGTGCCGCGCTGGCTTCGCGGCGTTCGGTGATCGGCGTGGCCGGCGCGAACTGGTAGTTGGCCGGCAGCCGCGACTCGCGCGGGTAGCCCGCCGCGTCGAGATACGAGCCCCACACCTCGGGTGCCCAGCCGCGCAGGCTTTGCGCGCCGATCATCAGTGTCGGCGCGTCGCGGCTGCCGGTCAGGCGCTCCAGTGCTTCGCCGTCCTCGGCGCTTTGCGCCTGCTTCTCGTTGAACGGTATGCCGCGCTGGCGCAACATCTGACGCGCCGATTCGCACGGGTCGCAGGCGCCGGCAATGTTGTAGAGCGTGACGGGGTAACGCGCCACCGGCTGGCGCAACTCGAGCGGCAGCGCCGCGTCGGCGCCGACCGTGGCGCCGCGCACCCCGAGTGCGGTGATCTTGCCCTGGCTGGTGGCGGGCGGCCGGTCGGTGTAAGTGATCTTGCCATCGGCGCCGATCACCTTGTACTGCGCGTGGCTCGGCAGCGCTGCAAACACGGCGACCAGCGGGGCCCAGTGCAGCCAGCGCAGCAGGTTCGTGGAAACGCGGTCAGGCTTCATGGCGGCTCCGGGTCAGGCGGGTCATCGCCGAATCTACCGCACGCGGCATGCTGCTTCAAGCCTCGCGGTCGGCCGGGCGTGGCGCAAGGCGCAGATTGTGGGCCGATGGCACGCTCAAGCCAGCCCCTGGTGTCGCAGCAGCGCATCGATACGAGGTTCGCGCCCGCGGAACGCCTTGAAGCTCTCCATCGTGCTGCGGCTGCCGCCGGTCTCGAATACGCTTTGGCGCAGCCGCCTGCCGGTCTCGACGTTGAGCACGCCGGCTTCGCCGCCGGCCGACTCCTCGAACGCGCTCCAGGCATCGGCCGACAGCACTTCGGCCCACTTGTAGCTGTAGTAGCCAGCCGCGTAGCCGCCGGCGAAGATGTGCGAGAAGGTGTTGAGCGAGCGGCTGAAGTCGGGCGGCTTCAGCACGGCGACGCTGTCGCGCACCTCGCGTTGCAACTCGGCGACGCGGTGCTGCGCATCGGGTTCGGTGTGCAGCCGCATGTCGATCAGCGAGAGCTCGACTTGGCGCAGCGTGGCCAGGCCGCTGTGGAAGTTCTTCGCGGCGAGCATTCGGTCGAACAGCGCGCGCGGCAGCGGTGCGCCGGTGTCGACGTGCGCGGTGAGGCGCTTGACCACATCCCATTCCCAGCAGAAGTTCTCCATGAACTGGCTCGGCAGCTCGACCGCGTCCCACTCGACACCCGAGATGCCTGACACGCCGATGTCGTCGATCTGCGTCAGCATCAGTTGCAGGCCATGGCCGAACTCGTGGAACAGCGTCGTCACGTCGTCGTGCGTCAGCAGGGCCGGGCGCTCGACACCGTCGACCGACAACGGCTCCGCGAAGTTGCACACCAGATGGGCCACCGGAGTCTGCAGCTGGCCCTCGGGTCGCAGCCAGCGGTCGCGCACATCGTCCATCCAGGCGCCGGGACGCTTGCCGGGGCGGGCGAAGGGGTCGAGGTAGAACTGCCCGACGAGGCGGGGCGCGGCGTCGACGCCTTGCGCGTCGCCGCTGTTCGCCTGATCCCTCTCGACGCGGAAGAAGCGCACGCTCGGGTGCCACACCGGCGCCACATCGGGACGGATGCGCACTTCGAACACCGTCTCGATGATGTGAAACAGGCCCTCGAGCACCGTGGGCTCGGTGAAGTACTGCTTTACCTCCTGTTCGCTGAAGGCATAGCGCTGCTCCTTCAGCTTCTGGCTCGCGAACGGTATGTCCCAGGCCTGCAGATCGGCCAGCCCGAGCTCGGCAGCGGCGAACTCGCGCAACTCGGCCAGGTCGCGCAGCGCGCCGGGGCGCGCGCGGTGGCCAAGGTCTTCGAGGAACCCGATGACCTGCGACGGCGAGCTCGCCATCTTCGGCACCAGCGATTGCTCGGCCGGGTTCGTGTAGCCGAGCAATCGGGCTTCTTCCTGCCGCAGCGCGAGCAGTTCGCGGATCGCCGAACTGTTGTCGAGTGCGGCGCTGCCGAACTCGCTGGCGCGCGTCACATAGGCACGGTAAAGGCGTTCACGCAGAGCACGGTCCCGGGCGTACTCGATCACGGGGAAGTAGCACGGCGCGTGCAACGTCAGCTTGTGGCCGTCCCTGCCTTCGGCCTGCGCCAAGTGGCGGGCCGCCTGGCGCACGTCGTCGGGCACACCCACGAGTTCGTCGGCGCTGGCGTAATACGCAAACGCATCAGTCGCGTCGAGCACGTGCTCCGAGAACTTCTGACCGAGCTCGGCCTGCCGATCTTGCAATTGCGCGTAGCGCTGCTTCGATTCACCCTCGAGTTCCGCGCCCGACAACTTGAAGTCGCGCAGCGCGTTCGCCAGCGCGCGCTGGCGCGGCGCGCGCAGATGCGCCGAGCGCGGGTTGGCAAGCACCGCCTTGTACTTGGCGAACAGGCGATCGTCGGCGCCCATGCGGGTGTGGAAGTCGACGACCCTGGAGAGGTTCTCGGTGTAGGCGGTTCGCAGCGCCGGCGAATCGGCGACGGCGTTCAGGTGACTCACCGCGCCCCATGCGCGCCCCAGGCGTTCGGTCGCGACGTCAAGCACCGCGGAGAGGGCATCGTAATCGGCCGGAACGGCGTCGCCGGTGGCCCGGTCGAGCGCGGCGTTTGCGCCGGCCAGCAACTCGTCCATGGCCGGGGCGATGTGCTCCGGGCGGATCGCGTCGAAGCGCGGCAGGCCGGCCAGTTCGAGCAGCGGGTTGGTGGCGGGGAGGGTCTGGTTCATGCAGTTCATCCTTCAAGGGCCGCGCGTTCGGCGGCCTCGATCGTGTTCGTCAGCAGCATCGCGCGGGTCATCGGTCCGACGCCGCCGGGCACCGGCGTGATGTAGCCCGCGACCTCACGCACTGCCGCGAAGTCGACGTCGCCGCACAGCTTGCCGTCGGCGTCGCGGTTCATGCCCACATCGATGATCACGGCGCCCGGCTTGACCATGTCTTGCGTCACCATGTTGCGCTTGCCTACCGCCGCGACGACGATGTCGGCGTGCCGCGTGTGGAACGCCAGATCCTTGGTCGCACTGTGGCAGATGGTGACGGTGGCGCTGGCCTGCAAGAGCAGCATCGCCATCGGCTTGCCGACGATGTTGCTGCGCCCGATCACGACCGCGTGTTTGCCCTTCGGGTCGCAGCCGATCGATTCGAGCATCTTCATGCAACCGTAAGGCGTGCACGACTTGAACACCGGCCGGCCGACCATCAGCGCGCCGGCGCTGGCGACATGAAAGCCGTCGACGTCCTTCAGCGGCGAGATGGCCTCGATCACGCGGTGCGCGTCGATGTGGGGCGGCAGCGGCAACTGGACCAGGATGCCGTTGATCGACGGGTCGTCGTTCAGCGAGCGCACGCGCGCGACCACCTCCGCCTCGCCGACCCCGGTGTCATAGCGCGCCAGCACCGAGCGCACGCCGCTGTCTTCGCAGTCCTTGATCTTGTGGCGCACATAGACCTGCGAGGCCGGATCGTCGCCGACCAGCACCACTGCCAGACCCGGGGTGCGGCCGCGCGCGGTCAACGTTGCCGCGCGCCGCGCCACGTCGACGCGAATCTCGCGGGCCAGCGCACTGCCATCGATGAGTTGGGCGGTCACGGGCATTACTCCAAACACCGAGGGCCGCTGTCCAGCGGCCCTCGTCTCGATGCTGGTTCTCAGGCTTTCGCGGGTGCGCCGAGGGCGATCTTGAGCAGGTCGGCCACGGTGTTGGCGTTGAGCTTTTCCATGATGTTGGCGCGGTGCGCCTCCACCGTCTTGATGCTGATGCCCAGGTCGTCGGCGATCTGCTTGTTGAGCCGGCCGGCGACGATGCGCTCGAGCACCTGCGCTTCGCGCGTCGTCAGCCGCGACAGCAGTGCGTCCCGGCTCGCGGCCTCCTGGTGCTTCGAAAAATCGACGCGCGCGCGGTCGAGCATCTTCTCCACCAGGCCGACGAGCTCGTCTTCCTTGAACGGCTTTTCGATGAAGTCTTCGGCGCCCTTTTTCATCGTCGTCACCGCCATTGGCACGTCGCCGTGGCCGGTGATGAAGGTGACGGGCAGCGGCGAACGACGCTCGAGCAGCCGGTCCTGCAATTCCAGGCCGCTCATGCCGTCCATGCGGATGTCGGCGATCAGGCAGGCCACTTCGCGCGGGTCGAAGCGCGACAGAAATGACTCGGCCGAATCGAAACACTTGACCCGGTAATCCTTGCCCTCGAGCAACCACTGCAGCGAATCGCGCACCGCCTCGTCGTCATCGACAACGTAGACCGTGCCTTTTTTCGGAATCAAGCTCATGAGGTGACGGTTGCCTTGGAATGGGAAACGGGCTCGGAGGACGAGTCTTCGACAGGCAGCGTGAAGGTGAACCGACAGCCCGTGGCAGCTTCTCCATTGTAGAGGTTCTGCGCCTTGATCCGGCCCCGGTGGCTTTCGATGATCGAGCGGCACAGACTCAGGCCGATGCCCAGACCGTCGACCTT
>JANMAW010000266.1:0-4442 GCA_031360005.1 Rhizobacter sp. | reverse complement strand
CGCGTCAAAGCGGCGACTTCATCTGCCGCAGCTTGTCGGTCAGCTTCATGTTCTCTGCGTAGTCGACCGGGCAGTCGATGATCACCACGGTGTCGTCGGCGATGGCGCGCTGCAGTGTCGGCAGCAGGTCTTGCGCGCGCTCGATGCGATAGCCCTTGGCGCCGAAGCTCTCGGCGTACTTGACGAAATCAGGGTTCTTGAACGCGATGTGGCTGGGTCGCCCGAAATGGCGCAGCTGGTGCCAGGTGATCAGCCCGTACTCCGAATCGTTCCAGATCAGCACGACGAACGCGGTCTTCATGCGCAGCCCGGTTTCGATCTCTTGCGAGTTCATCATGAAGCCGGCGTCGCCGGTCACCGCGACGACCTTGCGATGCGGGTAGGCCAGCTTGGCCGCGATCGCGCCCGGCACCGCGATGCCCATCGCCGCGAAGCCGTTCGAGATGATGCAGGTGTTCGGCCGCTCGGCCCGGTACATGCGCGACATCCACATCTTGTGCGCGCCGACGTCGGAAATCGCGATGTCGTCGGGCCCGAGCACTTCACGCAGGTCCCAGACGATCTTCTGCGGCCTGACCGGGAAGCTCGTGTCCTCGGAGTACTCGGCCCGGTCGGCAATGATCGCCTTGCGCACGGCCTTGAACGGGCTCGCGGTCTGCGCCTTGGCGCGCAAGGCGACGGCGCGAAGCGAACTGCGGATGTCGCCGAGCACGCCGACCGCGACGATGTAGTGCTCGTCGACCTCGGCGGGGAGGGCGTCGATGTGGACGATCGTCTTGCTGCCCTGCGGATTCCACATGTCTGGGTGGTACTCGACCATGTCGTAGCCGACACAGATCACCACATCGGCCTTGTCGAACGCGAACCACGGCAGGTCGGGCGCCTTCATGCCGATGGTGCCGAGCGAGAGTTCGTTGGTGAATGGCATCACACCCTTCGCCATGAACGTGTTGGCCACCGGGATGCGCAACACTTCGGCGAAGGTGACGAGTTCGTCAGCAGCGCCCTGGCGAACGACGCCGTTGCCGGCGAGGATCAGCGGCGCGCTCGCGGCGCCGATCAGCTTCGCGGCTTCGTCGAGCTTGTGGTCCGGGGCTTCGGAGGTGTAGGCCGTCTGGACGCGGATCGGCATCTTCTCCACGGGCATCTCGGCGACGTTCTCCGGAAAGTCGATGAACACAGCGCCGGGCTTCTCCGTCTGCGCCACCTTGAAGGCCTTGCGAACGATCTCGGGGACGATCTCGGGCTCCAGAATCTGTGTCGAGTACTTGGTCACCGGTCGGAACATGTTGACCAGGTCGAGAATCTGGTGGCTCTCCTTGTGCAGCCGCGTCGTCGCGCCCTGGCCGGCGATGGCCACCAGCGGCGCACGGTCCATGTTGGCGTCGGCGACGCCGGTGATCAGGTTGGTTGCACCCGGGCCGAGCGTCGACATGCAGACACCGGCGCGACCGGTGAGCCGGCCGTAGACGTCGGCCATGAAGGCCGCCCCTTGCTCGTGGTGCGTCGTGACGAAGCGGATCGGGCTGTCGAGCAGCGCGTCCATCACGTCGATGTTCTCTTCGCCCGGGATGCCGAAGATGTACTCGACGTTTTCGTTCTCCAGGCACTTCACGAACAACTCGGCGGCTTTCATCGGGATTTCCTACAGGAATGCGTTCCGATCGTACCGGGATTTCGCGCTTCGAAGGGCGGTCGACGACGCATCGCTGCGATGCGCCGCACCTCGAATGTCGACGCGGTCCGGAACACCGATCGCGCAGGGTCGGAACGCGTCCGCGCGGTGACGCGGTTCGCCCGCGAACCGAGGCGCCAGGCCATGCAAGAGAGGAGCTTCGAGCAGCGTACTGCCGGACCCGTGGCGTCGCGTCTCGACGCTGATCCGCTGGATGCCGCCCCGACCTCGCGCGCCGCTAGACGTGCAACAGTTCAGACGGCCACTGGCGCACCGCGAAATAGCCTGCCTTGCCGATGACATCCATGAAATCCGCAGGCTCCGCACTGACCGGCTCGATTTCGATGCGGCGCATCGGCAGGTCGACACGCACTCTGGCGCCGCGATCGATGGCCTTGACAGCTGCCGCGACAACACCCGCCGATTGGCTGCATGTCATGTGCCTCACATGAAAGGCAACCATCGGCTTCTCATGCCGCCGGATCGCGATCACTGGCCGTTCCTTTGAACGGACCGGCGTTCACGCGACTCCTCGCCGGGTCTTTCAAATGAAATCCTGCCTGGAGACCGCCGGATCTTCGGATAGACGCTTCCGACCGCTGTCGCTGTGAAACCGGCCTTGTCCATCGCATCGCTCGGTTCGGGAGCCGGCGGCCATGCCGGCTCGATTTCGACCGAGCGCGTCATCAAGTCGACGTGGACCGTGGCGCCGCTGTTCACGGCCTTCACCGACTCGATGATGGCGCCGGCCGAGTGGCGTGAAAACATGTCTCTGACCTTGAAGGCGATCATGGGCGACTCCTGCAATTGAGGGGCATGCCGAACAATGGCCCGATTCAGGCCACGACTCTGTTCTGTAACGCACATAACCGGCGGTGTATTCGAAAAAAAGTTGTGACGCGCTGCGACGTCTCCCGAGGCGCTTCGCATTGGTGCAGTGTGGCAGCGCACAGACAGGGGGCGCAGACATCGCGCACAGTACTGTCAGGCGCAGACCTTATCGGCCCTGCGTACCGGCAGTTCAGCCGCATGAATGCTGTTCTTTGCGCCAGAGGGTGTCGCCGTCTCTTTACGGCGTCAAGACGGATCGTTCGATGAGCCAGTCATTCAAAAACGCCAGCACGCTGCGCTACGAGTTGCGCTTCATCAGCCTCTTCAACAGCGGGCGCGGCTATGCGTTTCCCTGCGACGCCGCCGGGCTTGTCAATATCGACGAACTCAGCGACCGCGGCCGCAGCAACTATTTCTACGCTCGGGCGGTCACAGGAAACGAGTTGTCCGTTCCGACCGTCGCCGTCGTTGGCTGATCCACAGTGCTGCGCCCTGCCCTGATGACCCCGATGGGGCGCGCCGTCAATATTGGTGCCGGCACCCCATGCCTCGGTTCGGTGCTCACATGCCCCACCGCAGTGCCGCCGTGTGCACCGGAGCGTCCCACAGCGCCAGCGTCTGCCCATCGACGGCGGTCACGGTGATCCGGCGTCAAGGCCGGTGCCTGATCCGCCATCCTCGCATCCTAGTGAGCGGCGTGGAGGTACGCCACTCATTTCGAAGGGCCGGACGCGCCGTGTTTTTCCTGACTGACGAAGTTGCTGGCAGGCGGGCCGGCATCCTCACTGTCGCCGGCTCCCACGACACTCCGAAGGGCTCGAAGCTGTACTGCTACTTGGCCTGACTGTCTGTAGTAGGCTTGTGAGTCGGCCGAACAGACGGGCCGATCGTTCGACAGCGCACAGACGGAGCGCTTCCGCTTTGGTTACAACGAACAGTCAGCCCTTCGACCCGGTCACGACATGTACCTTTGCGGATTCGGCACTGCCACACCGGTGAGTCGTTACACCAAGGCCGAGTGCCTCGACGCATTCGAGAACTCCAAGTGGTTCGCGCGGCTGGACCAGCGCTCTCACGTCATCGCGCGCACCGTCCTGCAGCGCGACAACGGTATCGAGGCGCGGCGACTGGCCGTCGATTCGCTCGCCGATGTCTTCACGATCGACCCGAACACGCTCGCACGCCGCTTCCTCACCAACGCCCCGGCGCTCGCCGCTCAGGCGGCCGGACGTGCGCTGATCAAGGCAGGGCTGGAACCCGGCCAGATCGATGCGGTTGTCGTGAGCACCTGCACAGGCTACCTTTGCCCGGGCCTTTCCGGTCACGTGGTCGAGCGCCTGGGGCTGCGTGCCGACGTGCAGGCCTTCGATCTTGTCGGCCAGGGCTGCGCAGCGGCGCTGCCCAATCTGCAGCTCGGACGTGCGTTGCTGGGCTCCGCCGCATGCGAGCATGTGCTGTCGATCTGCGTCGAAGTGTGCAGCGCGGCGATGTATCTCGACAACGACCCCGGCGTGCTGATCAGCGCCTGCCTGTTCGGCGACGGGGCCGGTGCGGCTGTCCTGTCGCGGCGCGCGCCGGCCGCCGGGCGCAGCATTCAGTGGGTCGACAGCACGTCGCTGATGAACCCGGGCCAGCGCGAGGCCCTGATGTTCGAGCAGCGCGACGGCATGCTGCGCAACATCCTGACGCGTGCGGTGCCGACCCTGGCTGCCGACTACGCGCACCGCGTGCTCGAGACCGTGCTCGGGCGTGCCGGCCTTCGTCCTTCCGACATCAGCGCGTGGATCATGCATGCCGGCGGGCGCGACGTGCTGCTCGCGCTGCAGCGGCGCTTCGAACTGGAGGGCAGGTCGTTCCAGTACAGCGCCGCGATGTTGCGCGAGTACGGCAACCTGTCGAGCGCGTTCGTCTACTTCGTGATGGAGGCGGCGCTTGC
>JANMAW010000250.1:0-3199 GCA_031360005.1 Rhizobacter sp. | reverse complement strand
CGTCGAGAAGACGGGCCTGTACTCGTTCTTCATCATGTTCACGATCGGCATCACCAAGGGCCGCTGGAACACGCTGCTCACCGCGCTGCAGCAGTTCAAGGACGACTACGACCGCAACCAGCCGCTGTGGCGCATCCTGCCGGAATTCTGCGCGTCCTATCCGCGCTACGAACGGATGGGCCTGCGCGACCTGTCGCAGAGCATTCACGAGATGTACGCCAAGGGCGACATCGCGCGCCTGACGACCGAGATGTACCTCTCGGACCTGCAACCGGCGATGAAGCCCAGCGACGCGTTCGCGTTCATCGCGCACCGCAAGACCGAGCGCGTGCCGATCGACGAACTCGAAGGTCGCATCACGACCTCGCTGCTGACGCCGTACCCGCCGGGGATCCCGCTGCTGATCCCGGGCGAGCGCTTCAACCGGAAGATCGTCGACTACCTGAAGTTCACGCGCGAGTTCAATGCCGCGTTTCCCGGCTTCGACACCGATGTGCACGGGCTCGTCGAGTCCGACGGCGACGCTGGGACGCACTGCTACTTCGTCGACTGCGTGCGCGCGGAACCCGCTGCAGATGAGCAGCGCGCCGTACGTCCCCTCAAGACTCGTCGAGGCCGCCGAGCGCGGCCTGGCTGAAGCCGCCGTCGACGTAGGTGATTTCGGCGGTGATGCCCGCCGCCAGGTCGGAGAGCAGGAAGGCCGCGGCATTGCCGACATCGTCGATCGTCACGTTGCGCCCGAGCGGCGACCGGGCCGACGCTTCGAGCAACTTGCCGAAGTCCTTGATGCCCGAGGCGGCGAGCGTCCTGATCGGCCCGGCCGAGATCGCGTTCACGCGCACGCCCTTCGGGCCGAGCGAAGCGGCGAGGTAGCGCACACCGGCTTCTAGCGAGGCCTTCGCCAGGCCCATCGTGTTGTAGTTGGGCAGGCTGCGCAGAGCGCCCAGATAGGTGAGCGTCAGCAGTGCCGAGCCCGGCCGCAACCGCGGCGCCGCGGCCTTTGCGAGGGCCGGGAAGCTGTAGCTCGAGATATCGTGGGCAATGCGAAACGCCTCGCGCGACAGGCCCTCGAGAAAATCGCCGGCAATCGACTCTTTGGGCGCGAAGCCGATCGAATGCACGAAGCCGTCGAATTCCGGCCATGCAGCCCCGAGCTGCGCAAACATCGCGTCGATCTGGGCGTCGTCCGACACGTCGCAGTCGTATACCAGGGTCGAACCGAATCCGGCGGCGAACTCGTTGACGCGCGCCTTGAAACGATCACCCTGGTAGCTGAACGCCAGTTCGGCGCCCTCGCGGCGGCAAGCGCGAGCGATCCCGTAGGCGATCGAGCGGTTCGATAGGACGCCCGTGATCAGAAAGCGTTTGCCGGCGAGAAATCCCATGGGGGCTCCGTCAATGTGGTTGGGCCGGATTCTGGCATGTGGCGGGTGCGTGACCTCGCCATGTGACAGGCCGCGGGGTTGCCGGGGTCCGGCACTCGGAGTAGAATCATCGTTTTGCTGGATAGCCAACATGAGCAATCTTGGGCGGAGTCTTCCAGCCCATTTTTTTTGCTCGATCGGCTTTTGGGGTCGCGGGGATTTCCTGCAAGGCTGGATGACTTTTTGATGAACTGGCAGAGCGCCGTGGAACGCACCGTGACGGGCCTGGGTTACGACCTGGTAGACGCCGAGAGGAGCGTTGGCGGCCTGTTGCGTGTGTTCATCGACCACCTGCCGGGCGAGACGCCGGCGACTTCCGAAGCAAGATTCATCACGGTCGACGATTGCGAGAAAGTGACTCGCCAGCTGCAGCATGTGCTCGAAGTCGAAGACTGCGCCTACGAGCGCCTCGAAGTGTCGTCACCCGGTCTCGACCGCCCGCTAAAAAGGGCCGTCGACTTCACGCGTTTTGCGGGCGAGCAGGTCGAGGTGACGCTGAAGCTGCCCTTCAAGGGGCGCAAGAAGTACCACGGCGAATTGCAGGCCTCGGGCGATGGCTGGCGCCTTTTGCTCGCCAAGGACGACGCCAAGAAGCCGGCGCGGCGTGCCGCAACGGGCGCAGCCGTCGGAGACAGCGAACCCGCCGGGCAGGCATTGGATTTTTCCTTGGAAGAGGTACGCGAGGCGCGATTGGTGCCGGCGGTGGATTTCAAAGGACGCCGCTTCGGAAAGCAGGGCAGTTCCGGAGCCACGCCCCGGGCCGGCGCGCCTTTTGATGAAGAGGTTGACGGAGGTCGGATTCAATGAACCGCGAATTGTTGATGCTGGTGGACGCCATCTCGCGCGAAAAGAGCGTGGATCTGGAGGTCGTGTTTGCGGCCGTCGAAGCGGCGTTGGCCTCGGCCTCGAAGAAGTTGCATGGCGGCGAGGTCGACATGCGCGTGTCGGTGGACCGCGAGACCGGCGTGTACGAGACCTTCCGTCGCTGGCACGTGGTGCCGAACGAAGCCGGCCTGCAGCTACCCGACTCCGAGGTTCTGTTGTTCGAGGCCCAGGAGCAGATTTCCGACATCGAGGTCGACGACTACATCGAGGAGTCGGTCGATTCCGTGTCGATCGGACGCATCGGCGCGCAGGCGGCCAAGCAGGTGATCCTGCAGAAAATCCGCGACGCCGAGCGCGAGCAGCTGTTGACCGACTTCCTGTCGCGCGGCGAGAAGATCTTCGTCGGTACCGTCAAGCGCCTCGACAAGGGTGACGTGATCGTCGAGCAAGGGCGCATCGAGGGGCGGCTGCGCCGCAGCGAAATGATCCCGAAGGAAAACCTGCGTTCGGGCGACCGCGTGCGCGCCTACATCGCCGAGGTCGACCCGACGCTGCGCGGGCCGCAGATCCTGCTGTCGCGCAGTGCGCCCGGTTTCATGATCGAGCTCTTCGCGCAGGAAGTGCCCGAGATCGAGCAGGGCCTGCTCGAGATCAAGTCGTGCGCCCGCGATGCCGGTTCGCGCGCCAAGATCGCCGTGGTGTCGCACGACAAGCGCGTCGACCCGATCGGGACCTGCGTCGGCGTGCGCGGCTCGCGCGTCAACGCCGTAACCAACGAACTCGCCGGCGAGCGCGTCGACATCGTGCTCTGGTCCGACGACCCGGCGCAGTTCGTGATCGGCGCGCTGGCGCCGGCCAACGTGCAGTCGATCGTCGTCGACGAGGAGCGCCATGCGATGGACGTGGTGGTCGACGAGGAGAACCTGGCCATCGCCATCGGCCGCGGCGGG
>JANMAW010000214.1:0-6499 GCA_031360005.1 Rhizobacter sp. | reverse complement strand
GCGACGCGCGCCGGCCCGATCGCGTCGGCCCAGGCGAGCGGGCCGACCGGGTAGGCGGTACCGAGAACCATCGCGGTGTCGATGTCGGCGGCTCGCGCGGCGGTCCAGGTCAACACATCGGCGGCTTCGTTCGCAAGGCAGCACACCGTGCGCATCAGCGCGAGGCCGGCGACATCGGCCAGTTCAATCAGCGCGATGTTCGCGACCTTCAGCACGGCGGCGAGCGCGGGCAAGTGCGCGGCGCCGTTCGCATTCGCGGCGGCGCCGAGGTGCGTGGCGCTCGCGTAATCGCGCGCCAGGTCGAGCAGCAGCAGCGGCGCGGCGCCGTTCGCGCCTGCGCGTTCGGCGGCGGTGCGGCCATCGGTCAGCGCGACGCGCGCGTCGCCGAGCGCGAGGGTTTCGTCGGGCAATCCCTCGAGCGTCTCGACCCGAACGCCGGCTGCCTGCAAACGTTGCAGCAATGGTTGCAGCAAGCCCGATCGCGGCGCGCAGCGGATTGCGCCAGCGGCACCTGCGGCTTCGACGGTCTGCACGACGGGCGGCGCCGCGCCGTTGCGGTGGTCGTAGAAGCCGCGCCCGGTCTTGCGGCCGAAGCGGCCGCTGCGCACCAGTTCCTGCTGGATCAGGTGCGGCGCGTAGCGCGGGTCATACGCGGTCGCCTGGAATACCGATTCTGTGACCGACAGGTTCACGTCGAGCCCGATCAGGTCCATCAGCTCGAACGGGCCCATCGCAAAGCCGCCGGCCTCGCGCATCAGCCGGTCGATCGCGGGCGCCGGGGCGATGCGTTCGGCCAGCAGGCGCAGGCCCTCGGCGTAGTACGGACGCGCGACGCGGTTGACGATGAATCCCGGCGCGTTCGGCGCATCGACTGCGGTCTTGCCCCAGGCTTTGGAAAGCGCATGCATCGCCGGCACCAGCGCCGGATCGGTCTCGACGCCGGCGATGACCTCGACCAGCTTCATGCGCGTGGCTGGGTTGAAGAAGTGCCAGCCGATCAGGCGCTGCGGCTGCGCGAGCCCTTGCGCCACCGCGGTGATCGAGATCGACGAGGTGTTGGTCGCGAGCACCGTGTCGGGCCCGAGCACGGCCTCGAGTTGGCGGAACAAGCCCTGCTTGACATCGAGGCGCTCGACGATCGCCTCGACCGCGAGGCCGCAACCCGCGAGCGCGTCGATCCGGTCGGCGACCTCGACGCGGCCGAGCACCGCGTCGCGCTCCGCCGGCGCCAGCTTGCCGCGCTTCACCGCTCCGTCCAGATCGGCCGCGATGCGCGTCAGCGCCGCTGCCGCGGCGCCGGCCTGCGCGTCGTGCAAGCGAACCCGGTGCCCCGATTGCGCGGCGAGCTGCGCGATGCCCGCGCCCATGCTGCCCGCGCCGATGACGGCGACGATCGTGTGAGTGTCCAGCGTACAGGCCATCGGCGCTTTCAGCAGGCGGTCGGCGCCGCCGCGCCGGGCAGAAAACAAAATCGACCGCCCGGTCGGTAATGCTAAGTTGCGGCGCCGATCGATGCAAGTCGCGAATGCGAGGGATAACCCGCGGCGCGATGAAGACCGCGGCACCAACGGCGAGCCGGGCGCGCCGGCGATCGGCGCGGCGCCGCCGACCGCCGCATTGCTGGAAGGCCGCCTGCTCTCGAGAACTTGCGACAGTGCGCGTCGTCACGAGAAGTGGCTCACGCCGCGGCGGAGGGTGCGAGCGGCGTCAGGCAGAGCTCACACCTGGTCGCGGTCGAACGGCAGGCCGACGTAGTTCTCGGCCAGCGCCGTCGACGCGGCGCGCGAATTCACCAGATAGTCGAGCTCGGCCCGTTGCACCTTCTGGCCGAATTCGCCGCTGTCCGGGAACTTGTGCATCAGCGACGTGAACCACCATGAAAAGCGCTGCGCCTTCCAGACCCGCCGCAGGCAGGTGTCGGAATAGTGATCGATGCCCGCGCTGCTGCGCTCGCGGTAGAAGTCGATCAACGCACGGGACAGGATGCGCACGTCGGCAGCCGCCAGGTTCAGGCCTTTCGCCCCGGTCGGCGGCACGATGTGGGCGGCGTCGCCGGCGAGGAACAGGCGACCGAAACGCATCGGCTCGGCAACGAAACTTCGCAGTGGCGCGATGCTCTTTTCGATCGACGGTCCGGTCACCAGCGCCTGCGCGGCGGCGGGGTCGAGGCGCAAACGCAGTTCGTCCCAGAATGCGTCGTCGCTCCAGCGCTCGACCCTGTCGCCCTGCGGGCACTGGACGTAGTAGCGAGTGCGCGTCGGCGAGCGCATCGAGCACAACGCAAAACCGCGTTCGTGGTTCGAATAGATGAGCTCGTGCGAAACCGGCGGTGTGTCGGCGAGCACGCCGAGCCAGCCGAACGGATAGACCTTCTCGTAGGTGCGGAGCGCGCCGGCCGGCACGCTGGCGCGGCTCACGCCGTGGAAGCCATCGCAGCCGGCGATGAAGTCGCAGTGCAGTGTGCAGGCGACACCGCCGTGGGTGTACGCGACCCGCGGCGCGTTGCCGTCGAAGTCGTGCAATCTCACGTCGGCGGCCTGGTAAACCGTGGCGGGCCCGTGCGCAGCCCGCGCCTCCATCAGGTCGCGGGTGACCTCGGTCTGGCCGTAAACGGTCACGTGCCGCCCGCCCGTCAGGGCGTGCATGTCAATGCGGTGGCGGGTGCCGCCGAAGCAGAGTTCGATGCCGCGGTGCGACAGCCCTTGCGCACGCATGCGGGTGCCGACTCCGGCCTCGTCGAGCAGGTCGCAGGTCGTCTGCTCCAGCACGCCGGCCCGGATGCGGCCAAGCACGTGGTCGGCGCTTTGCCGTTCGACGATCGCATTGTCGATACCGGCGAGATGCAGCAACTGGCCAAGCAACAGCCCCGACGGCCCGGCGCCAATGATCGCGACCTGGGTGCTTCGGCTGCTCATCAGCGTCTCCTGGGGATGGCGGGCGTCGTCGGCGCTGCTGCAGCCCGCATCCGGCGGGTCGGGGCGCGCCGCTGCTCAGGCGTCGTTGCACACCTTTTCAACCGCGTGCCGGCCCGGCCGCGCGCGGGGGCTGCTGCCGAAAACATGGTCCCAGAATCCACTCGTGACGCCGTAGCAACCGGGCTGCTCGATCGGGAGATGGTGCAGCGCATGCCAGCGCTTGCGGCGCTTCAGCCAGGCGTTGTCGGCGCGCCAATGGTGGGTCGCGTGGTGGGTGACCGAGTAGGCGAGGTAACCGGTCACCACGCCCAATGTCAGAGCGCAGGCCCACCACAGGCCGAACACCAGCGCTGGAAGAAAGACCAGCGTTGCGATCAATGTCGCGCTCAGTATCGTCGGCGTGCAGATCAGCGCAGCGGGCCGCCGATGGTGTTGCGCGTGCCAACCTTGAAATGGCTGCAGGCCGTGAAGCACGAAGCGGTGCAACGCGTACTCGACCACGGACCAGAACCCCAGACCCGCCAACGCGCAAGCGGCGATCTCCAGCCGCTGGCCGCGCGGCCCGTCGAACACCAAAAACGCCGCCAATCCCACCAGCGCGGCGCCATACAGCGCGAAATCGGCGCGATACGCGCTTCGGCTGTGTTCCAACGTGTAAAGACCCATGGAGTTCCTTCGCTCGACCTTGGATTGACCCGGGATTAGGCCTGAGCTTCAACGTCCTGTTCAAGCCGAACCGGCCGCGCAGTGCGCTGCGGAGAGGCGGACCGGCGCGCCCGCTTGCCACCTGCATCTTTGTACGATAGCGTACAAATTGGGATGATTGCTTTCCTATAATTAATGGTCTCCCGAACTTTCGCTGCGCAAGCGCGTCTCCAAGTTGCCGGCGAAGCCAGCCCCGCCTCGGAATCCCGTGATCGCCCCTCCCGCCGAAGCCAAGAAGAACCACTTGCTCGCCGCGCTGCCGGATGCGGAGTGGCGCGGCTGGCTGCCGCAGCTTGAAAGCGTCGACTTGCCGCTCGGTCAGGTGCTTTATGAGCCGGGCAACACGCTCAGCCATGTGTACTTCCCGACCACCGCGATTGTCTCGCTGCTTTACGTGATGGAAAGCGGCGCATCGGCCGAGATCGCCGTGGTCGGCAACGAGGGGCTGGTCGGCATCTCGCTGTTCATGGGCGGCGAATCCACGCCCAGCCGTGCCGTGGTGCAAAGCGCCGGCCAGGGGTTTCGGCTGGCGGCGAAAATCCTCAAGCAGGAGTTCAAGCGTGCGCCGGTGCTGCACCTGCTGTTGCGCTACACCCAGGCGCTGATCACGCAAATGGCGCAAACGGCGGTTTGCAACCGCCACCATTCGCTGGACCAGCAGCTGTGCCGCTGGCTGCTGCTGAGCCTTGACCGGCTGTCGGGCAACGAACTGGTGATGACCCAGGAGTTGATCGCCAACATGCTCGGGGTGCGCCGCGAAGGCGTGACCGAAGCTGCGCTCAAGTTGCAGGAGGCCGGGCTCATCCGCTACGCGCGCGGCCGCATCACCGTGCTCGATCGCCCGGCGCTGGAGAAACGCACCTGCGAGTGCTATGCGGTCGTCAAGAAGGAGTACGACCGGCTGCTGCCCGAGAAGTCGGCCCACTGACGCTTCGGCGCGGGTGGCAGACAAGCCTGGTCCGGCGCCCGGCCGCGCTGTAGGATCGACCCGACGCGCGGACCCGTTCGCCGCCGATACCGGCGATGACTGCCTGCCCGGATGATGGGGCTCGACGAATGCCGCGAGCACCCTGTGTATTCACCGTCCCGTCATACCCCCGATCCTCGACAAAACAGGCTGCTCGGCGCGCTGCCAGGTGCCGAATGGGATCGATTGATGCCCCTCCTCGAGCCGGCGGATTTGCGCCTGGGCCAAGTGCTGTGCGAATCGGATCGCACGCCCGCTCAGCTGTACTTTCCCACCACCGCGGTCGTGTCGTTGCTGTACTCCACCCAGGACGGCGCATCTTTCGAGGTCGCGGTGGTCGGGAGCGACGGTGTCGTCGGGCTCTCGATGGTCATGGGGGAAACCGCCACGCCGATCAACGCGTCGGTGCAAAGCGCAGGTCATGGCTACCGGCTGTGCGCGCCGGCGGTGCAGAGCGAGGTCGAGCGTTGCGGCCCGGTGCTCCGCGTGCTGCTGCGCTACACGCAGGCATTGATCGCACAAGTGGCACAAACGGCAGCGTGCAATCGGTACCACTCGATCGAGCAGCAACTGTGTCGCCGCCTGCTACTGGGCATGGACCGATCCCGGTCCAGCGATCTGGCGATGACGCAGGAAGGGGTGGCCAGCCTGCTGGGCGTGCGCCGCGAGGGCGTGACGATCGCGGCGCTCAAGCTTCAACAGGCCGGAGCGATCCGCTACAGCCGCGGTCGCATTGCGGTGCTCGACCGCCAGCGGCTCGAACAGCGCGCTTGCCAGTGCTACTCGCCCGCGAAGAAGGAAAGCGACCGGCCATTGCCGACGCAGCTGGCCGCCTGACGCGCCGAAACGTCGCTATGTGCGCTGGCAGACAGTGGCGTGGCGCTGCCCGGCGGATACTGCACCGACCGAGCGAAACGCCTGCCGACACCGCGTGCCTCTCGGTTTGCCCCGCCCAACGGAGGCGGCAGAATCCACCGGAGAGTCGTTTGGCCGTCGTCGAGAACCATCTGATCGAGCTGCTCCCCCGCAAAGATCGGTTGCGGCTGCTTGCGGTCTGCGAGCCCGTGCCACTCGTGCTGGCCGAAGTGCTGTGCGAGGTGGGCCAGCCGACGCGCCATGTCTACTTCCCCACCGACGGCTTCATTTCGCTGGTAACCCTTGTCGACGGCGAACCTGCCCTCGAAGTCGGCATGGTCGGGCGCGAAGGGATGCTGGGGGCGCAGCTCGCGCTCGGTGTGACGATCTCGCCGCTGCATGCGCTGGTACAGGGGCCGGGCGCGGCATGGCGCATCTCGGCACGCGAATTTCGCAGCGAACTGGCCGGCAGCGACGCGTTGCGACGCGGCCTGAATCGCTACCTTTACGTGCTGATGGCACAGCTCGCCGCCGCGGCCCGGTGCTTGCGCTTCCATCAGATCGGCCCGCGGCTGGCGCGCAGGCTTCTGATGAGCCAGGATCGCGCGCACGCCGACCGGTTTCATGTCACGCACGAATTCCTGGCCCACATGCTCGGGGTGCGCCGCGTCGGCATCACGGCTGCCGCCGGCGCCTTGCAACGCGGCGGGCTGATCCAATACCACCGCGGGGAGCTCACGGTGCTCGACCGAAGCGGTCTCGAAGCGGCCGCCTGCAGTTGCTACGTTGGCGACCGCCAGGCCTACGCGGAAACGCTGGCGTAGATCACGTAGAACCCGCATGACGGAAGAGCGGCGCACCCGGCCCGCCCTGGTGCCGGCGCACCGCCGTGAGCGACGTACCGAGGCCGCCACGCTCGGCGACGTGCGCCAGCGCACCGCGCACCGCGGAGGAGCTGCCCGCGCTTCTGTAGGAGTCAGCCCACATTCGAAGCCGGTCGCCGCCGATGGTGCCGCCGGTAGACGGGGCCGACGATCGCAGCAATCCCATCGCAAGG
>JANMAW010000181.1:0-8094 GCA_031360005.1 Rhizobacter sp. | reverse complement strand
CGCGCCAGCGTCTGCACGACCTTGTTGTCCATCGTGCCCCCATGCTGCGGGTGCGGATGGCAGATCACGGCGATGCCACGCGGCTCCCCGGTCGGCGCGTCGATCGCACATTCGATTGGGCCGGCCGGGCCGGCCACGATCTGGCGCAATGTGTTCACATTCATGCGCCGAGCTCAGCGTCCCACGCTCGGCGGCAGCAGCAAGCGCTCGACGACTTGGCCGCGCTTCAGGTGCGAATCGACGATCTCGTCGATGTCGAGCTGGTCGACGAAGGTGTACCAGACCGCGTCCGGGTAAACCACCGCAACCGGGCCGCCGGCGCAGCGGTCGAGGCAGCCCGCCTTGTTGACGCGCACGCCGCCCGGCCCGGTCATCTTCTCGCCCTTGACGCGCGATTTGCAATGGTCGAAACCGGCCTGCGCGCCATGCTGGGTGCAGGCGTTCTCGCCCTTGTCGCGCTGATTCAGGCAGAAGAAGATGTGCCGTTCGTAGTAACTGCTCATGGCGCCATTTTAGGAGGCTCGTCCTGCGCGCCGAGCCGCGCGAGCAGGTAGACGATCGCGGCATAGGGCCACAACCATCCGATCCAGCGCGCCGCGCCATAGAAGCGGATGAACCGTCCCTGCTCCCATGCATGCAGGCTTTGCGCGAAATAGGGGTCCGACGGCGCCTGCGATACAAGGGTCACGAGCGCCGTCAACGCCATCAAGCCCAGGCCCGCGGCCGCGCGGCGTGGCGTCACGCTCAGCAGACCGGCCAACACCATGCCCAACGCCAGCGCTGCGAGCGCCTGCGGCGTGGTCCAGGCCAGCAGGTGCTGCGGGCCGAAATTCAACGCGGTCGACAGCGTCGTCGCGAGGCAGCCGGCCGTGGCCGTGCTCAGCACCAGCACGAGCCGCCGCCAACCGGGACGCGTGATCGAGAACGCCAGCAGACACGGCGCCAGCAGCCCGAGCGCGATGAGCGCGAATTCGCCGGCCGGCGACAACGCGCTGCGTTCGAACTCGGCGTCGATCCAGCCTTCGAACCATGGCGCGGCGGGCGTGTCGGCCACCACGTTCGCGACGAATTCCTGCACCCGGGCGAGCACCTGCCCCTGGCCCAGCGGCGCTGGCAGCGGGAACAGCAGGCCCACCGGCCACATCAGCAGCAGCGCCAGGCCTCCGGCGCTGCGCCCGATGAACCACCGATCGCGCGCCGCCTGCCATCGCTCGACACCGCCGCCAACGTGGATCGCAAGGCCGAGCGCGGCGCCGATCAGGGTGCCGAGGGAATTCAGCGCCAGATCGACGTTCGATGCGACCCGCTGCGGCAAGAAGTTCTGCAGGAATTCCATCGCCAGCGACACCGCGGTGCCGGCCACAAACGCGAGCAACAGCGCAGGCTTCGGCCGCCCGCCGCTGCGCACGATCGCACCGAAGATCAGCCCGCCCAGCGGGATGTAGCCGAGCAGGTTCGACACCAGGTCGAACCACGTCCACCAGTGATGCCAACGCAAGGTGAGGAAGGCCAGCGGCGACACGCCCGGCACACGCCAGGGCATGAACGGGTACAAGCTCGCATAGACGATCAGCGCGACATACAGCCAAGCCAGCGGTGCGGCGGAGCTGCGGTGGCGTGACATTCGGTGGCTTGCCGGGATCAGAACGGCTTGACGACCACCAGCACGACGATCGCCGTGAACAGCAACACGGCCGATTCGTTGAAGACGCGGAACCAGCGCTCGCTGCGCTGGTTGCTGAACTGCTCGAACTTGCGCAACAGCGAACGGCAGGCGTGGTGGTAGCCGATCACCAGCACCACCAGCAACAGCTTGGCATGCAGCCAGCCGCCCGGATAGGCCTGACGGTTGCTCAACCACAGCCACAGTCCGAGGCCGATCGCCGGCACCATCAGCAAGCTGCTGAAGCGGTAGAGCCTGCGCGCCATCATCAGCAGCCGTACGCGATCGGCGTGGCTGTCAGCCGGCACCGAGGCCAGGTTGACGAAGAGGCGGGGCAGGTAGAACAGGCCGGCGAACCAGCTCGCGACGAAGACGATGTGAAAGGCTTTGATCCAGAGCATTGAGGCATTATGGCCGCGGGTGTATGCCCCGGCGACGGCCCATCGGGAGCAGCGCCCGACGAAGAAAAGCCCCGGCGACGCGGCCGGGGCTTGAATGCCTTCACGCTGTCATCACGGTCGGGCACCTGCTCAGGGAGGAAAAGCAGGGAATGACGACCTTGCAGCTATCATTCAGAAATACTTTAGCAGAAGCCCAGCGTTTTGCCACCGCCGGGTGGTCCCCCGAAACGCTTGGTTTCCAGGTCGAAGTGCCGGCACCGGCACTCCCCGCCGGAGCCAGCGCACCTACCCCGGACGCGCCCGATGCACTCCCCCGCTCCCTACCCGGCCAACCGCCCGCGGCGCCTGCGCCGAGACGAGTTCACACGCGCGCTGGTCTGCGAGAACCGACTGCACGCTTCCGACCTGATCCTGCCGGTCTTCGTGCTCGCCGGCGTCGGGCAGGCCGAAGACGTCGCGTCGATGCCGGGCGTGCAGCGGCTCACGCTGGACCGTTTGCTGCCGCTGGCAGACGAGTGCGTGCAACTCGGCATCCCGGTGATGGCGCTGTTCCCGGTGATAGACCCGGCACTGAAGACGCCCGACGGCCGCGAAGCGCTCAACCCCGAAGGGCTCGTGCCCCGCGTCGTGCGCGAACTCAAGAAGCGCTTCCCCGAGCTCGGCCTGATGACCGACGTGGCGCTGGACCCGTTCACGTCGCACGGCCAGGACGGCCTGCTCGATGCGACCGGCTACATCCTGAACGACGAGACCGTCGCGCTGCTGACCGAACAGGCGCTGGTGCAGGCGCGCGCCGGTGTCGACATCGTCGCGCCGAGCGACATGATGGACGGCCGCATCGCGGCGATCCGCCGTGCGCTCGAAACGGGTGGCCACATCCATACCCGCATCATGGCCTACAGCGCCAAGTACGCGAGCGCCTTCTACGGCCCGTTCCGCGACGCGGTCGGCTCGGCGGCGAACCTCGGCAAGGGCAACAAGAAGGCCTACCAGATGGACCCGGCCAACACCGACGAGGCGCTGCGCGAAGTCGCGCTCGACCTCGCCGAAGGTGCCGACATGGTGATGGTCAAGCCCGGCATGCCGTATCTCGACATCGTGCGGCGCGTGAAGGACGAGTTCCGCGTGCCGACCTTCGCGTACCAGGTCAGCGGCGAGTACGCGATGCTCAAGGCAGCGGCGCGAAATGGCTGGCTCGACCACGATGCGGTGATGATGGAAAGCCTGCTCGCGTTCAAGCGTGCCGGTGCCGACGGCGTGCTGACGTATTTCGCACGCGACGCGGCTCGCTTGCTGAAAGCCGGCTGAAGCAGCGCCTGCGCCGATGCGCATCTTCCACGTCCGGGGTGACCAGTTCACCGAGCTGGAATCGCTGCCCGATGCGGCGCCCGGCGAAGGCTATCTGTGGCTCGGCATCGCGCGCGGCGACTTCGAGCGGACCGTTGGGCAGTTGCAGGCCGCGCTGCAGCGCTGGGCCGGCGGGACTCTCGTGGATCTGCACATCTCCGACCTGCTGAACGACCAGTTGCCGTCCCACTTCGACTACACCTCGTGGTACGACCTGCTGGTGTTCCGCCGGCTCGCGGCGAGCGGTGATGCAGCACAGGCCCGAGCCGCCGACAGTGAACGGGCGGCGCCCGCTTCGCTGACCCGGATCGACACCAGCCCGGTCGGCTTCGCGGTGTTCGACCGCGTACTGCTCACCGTCCATCCGGCCGATTGCATGGTGCGCGAGTTCTTCGCCAACCGGCTGCAGCAGCAGACGTCCGGCAGCGATGCGCGCAGCGCCACGCGCACACCGCCGAGCCCGGCCGACCTGGCGTTGCGGATGGTCAACTACATGGTCGACAGCTACCTCGACCTGCGCCGGCTCCTCACCAAGGAGCTCGACCAATTGCAGCAGGAGTTGTTCAGCTCGAACGCCCGGAACATCAGCTGGAAACTGCTGCTCGACGCGCGCAACGGCCTGCACTTGCTCGAAGACACCTGCGAGGACCAGCGCGCCGCGATCACCGAGTGGATCGACGCGCAAGACGAGCTTCCGCACGCGGACGACCCGGCGGTGCTGCGCGAACGCGAGTTGCTGCGCGTGCGCTCGCGCGACGTGCTCGAGCACATCGAACGCGTGCTCACCCATGTGCGACGCCTCGAATCTTCGGCCGAGACCGCGGTGCAGATGCACTTTTCGGCGCAGAGCCACAGCACCAGCGAGATCATGCGCACGCTGACCGTGCTCACCGCGATCTTCATGCCCTTGAACCTGGTGACGGGTTTCTTCGGCATGAATTTCGAAGGCCTGCCGCTGATCCACAGCGCCAAGGGCTTCTGGTGGACCTTCGGCCTGTTGATGGTCACCGGCAGCGGACTGAGCTGGTACTTCTGGCGCAAGCGCTATCTGGGGCGCAGGCACTGACCCGCAACGAGCTTGACCTCAGTGCCCGCCCGCCGACTCGTGGTCGAGGGCCACGAACCCACCGCGAAAGCGGGACGCGCCGAGCCGTCGGATACGCCATATCGCCCATGCGCCGCGGCCTCCCTGCAACGCGTCAATTCGGCGATTCGCGACGCGCGACGCGCTCACCGGGCGTACGGATCGGCGAAACCGAGCTCCAGCATCAGTTCCGTTTCGCGGGCTTCCATCACCCGCGCCTCGGCGGCCCCTTGATGGTCGTAGCCCTGCGCATGCAGTGTCCCGTGCACCAGCAGATGAGCGTAGTGCGCTTCGACCGCGACACCGGATTCACGCGCTTCGCGCTGCAGCACCGGCGCGCACAGCACGAGGTCGGCGACGACGACGGGCGCCTGGCTGTAGTCGAACGTGAGCACGTTGGTCGCATGGTCCTGCGCGCGGTACCCGCGGTTCAGCGCCTGCCCTTCTTCGGCACCGACGATGCGCACCGTGATCTCGGCAGGCCGCTCGAGCGCGGCGCGAATCCAGCGCGCCACCTTGTGGCGCGGCAGCACTGCGCGGTCACTGGCGTCGGCGAACTGCAGCGACAGATTGAGGACGGCGCGCGCCGGGATCATCGCTCAGCCATCGTCCAGCCGCGCCGCGTCGTAGGCCTCGACGATGCGCGCCACCAGCGGATGGCGCACCACATCCGATGACGTGAAATGCGTTGTCGCGATGTCGCGCACGCGGCGCAGCACGCGCTCGGCATCGATCAGGCCGCTCTCGGTGCCGCGCGGCAGGTCGATCTGGCTGACGTCGCCGGCGACCACCGCCTTCGACCCGAAACCAATGCGGGTCAGGAACATCTTCATCTGCTCGGCGGTGGTGTTCTGCGCCTCGTCGAGGATCACGAACGCATGGTTCAGCGTTCGCCCGCGCATGAAGGCGAGCGGCGCGATCTCGAGAGTGCCTTTCTCGAAGGCCCTGGCCACCTTGTCGGCGCCCATCAGGTCGTGGAGCGCGTCGTAGAGCGGGCGCAGGTACGGGTCGACCTTCTGCGCCAGGTCGCCGGGCAGGAAGCCGAGCCGCTCGCCGGCCTCGACGGCAGGGCGCGTCAGGATGATGCGCTGCACCGCGCTGCGTTCGAGCGCATCGACCGCGCAAGCCACCGCGAGAAAGGTCTTGCCGGTGCCGGCCGGGCCGATGCCGAAGGTGATGTCGTGGGCCAGGATGTTGCGCAGATAGGTGAGCTGGTTCGGGGTGCGGCCGGCCAGGTCGACGCGTCGCGTGCGCAGCGTGATCGCTTCGGGTAAAAGCCGGTCGTCGCCCTCCCGAGGCGCGGCGGCACGCCGGCGTTTCGCGGGCGCAGGCTCATCGGCGGCAACCTGGACCAGCGCCAGCTGTAGCTGCTCGGCACCGATTGGCCGCTGCGCCTGTCCGTAAAGCGCCTGCAGCAGGTTCATCGCATGCTCCGCGCGCGGCTTCGGGCCTTCGATGCGGAAGAACTCGTTGCGGCGCGAGACGCTGACGTCGAGCGCGCGCTCGATGCTGCGCAGGTGCGTGTCGAGGCCGCCGCACAGGTGGGCGAGCCGAGCGTTGTCGCGCGGTTCGAAGGAGTGGCGAAGGATCAAGGCGGTTCGCTTCAGGGTTGTCCGCGGATTGTCGCCTGCCGGCGCGTCGAAGTCGGCATCGAAGTCGGCATCGAAGTGGGCATCGAAGTCGGCATCGAAGTGGGGCATCGAGGGCCGCATCCATGCCGCTTGCCGCGGGCGCACACCGCTCGAGCCGGACGCCATCCGGCACAATGCGCCTCGATGTTCAAACGCCTTGCCTTCGCCGCTGCGGCCGGTTTCCGCGCCGGGTGCCACGGCGTGGTGCTGGCATGGATGCTGGCCGCGGCATCGCCGGCTCCGGCGCACGCCACAGACGCCCACGTGCTCGTGATCGACAAGGCGCTGTCGGTCTACAACGTCGGCGAGCCGAACGCGGCCAGGCCGGTGGCGCTGCCGATCGCTCTGCCAGACGACTGGTCGGTGACGCGGCCGCACTTCGAGGGCAGCGTGTGGTACCGCAGCAGCTTCGACCGGCCGGCGGGCGTCGATTCGCACGAACTGCTGGCGCTGTACATCGAACGTGTCTGCAGCAACCTCGAGGTCTACCTGAACGGCCAGCGTATTTTCAGCGGCGGGCGCATGGCCGATCCGGTGACGCGCAACTGCCACTACCCGCAACTGGTGACGCTGCCCGCCGCGCTGCTGCAGCAGCGCGGCAACCTGCTCGATCTGCAGGTCGAAGGCAGCTCGCTGCAACGGGTGGCATCGCGCCAGCGCGCCGGCGGCCTGTCGGCGCTGAAGATCGGCCCGCAGGCTGCGCTCGCCGCCGAGTACGCCGACCACCTGTTCTGGAACGTCACGTCGGTGCAGCTCGCCAGCGTGGTGCTGGCGGTGCTTGGATGCGTGATGATCGGCCTGAACTGGATGAACCGGCGCGAGGCCTATCTCGGCTATTTCGGCTGGCTCGCGCTGGCCTGGGGCGCGCTGTCGGTGCGCCTGTGGTGGCGCGACATGCCCTGGGACACCGGCGTGATGGAGTTCCTGTTCTGCACCGGTTTTGCGCCGCTGGTGGCACTCGCGGTGCAGTTCGTCCTCAGCTATGCGGGCCTGCGCTCGCGCATGATTGAAAACGCGCTCGCGCTTCAGCTCTTCCTGCTGCCGGGTTCGCTGTTGCTGGCGGGCCCGTTCCGGCTTTTCGCGGTGGCCAACGTCTGGTATGCGCTGCTCGCCGCCGAGGTGTTGGCGACCATCGCGTTGCACGTGTACATGGCCTGGCGCGGCAAGTGCGGTGACTTCCGGTCGATGGCGGTGCTGCTGGTCGCGGTGGCGTTGATGCTAGGGCTCGAGGCGGCGGTGCAGCACGGCCTGCTCGCCGCACCCCGCGTGGCCTGGTTGGAGTTCGCCGTGCCGCTGATGTTCGTCGGTATGGCCGCACGTCTGCTGCAGGTGTTCGCCCGCGCGCTGCGCGCTGCCGAGGACGGCCGCGTGGACCTTGAAGTGCGCGTGAAGGAGATCACCGCCGAGATCGAGAACAACTTTGCGCAGCTCGCCGAATTGCGGGTCGAGCAGGTCACCGAAAAGGAGCGCAAGCGCATCGCTGCCGACCTGCACGACGACCTGGGCGCGAAGCTGCTGACGATCGTGCATACCAGCGAATCGGAGCGCATCTCCACGCTGGCGCGCGAGGCGCTCGAAGAAATGCGCCTGTCGGTGCGCGGCCTCACCGGCAAGCCGATGCGGCTGGCCGACGCGCTCGCCGACTGGCGCGCCGAAACCGTCTTGCGCCTCGGCCAGGCCAACATCGAAGCCGACTGGCGCGGCCCTACCGAAGAGATCGAGCAGTTGCTGCCGGCACGGGGATTCGTGCAGACCACGCGAATCCTTCGCGAGGCGGTGAGCAACATCATCAAGCACAGCGGCGCGTCGCACTGCAAGGTGCGCTGTGCCATCAGCGATCGCGAATTCGGCCTGACGGTGCAGGACAACGGCAAGGGCATCCCGATGGAGCTCGACGGCAAGCTCGACCGCGGCCACGGCATGTCGAGCATGAAGCACCGCGCCAAGCAGATGCAGGGCCAGTGCCTG
>JANMAW010000149.1:0-4748 GCA_031360005.1 Rhizobacter sp. | reverse complement strand
GAAGATCACGTTCGAGGAATGCGAGACGACCTACGCCGCCACCGACAAGGGGGTCGAGTGCTACGAACGCCTCAAGGGCAGGGGCGCCAGCCTCTTCGATCCGCAGGCCACCGGCATCACGTTCGCGCTGACCGACAAGGTGGCAGCCGACAAGATCCCGCTGATCACGCTCGGCTACGGCCTCGCCGCTTCGCAGGACGGCAACGTGTTCAAGTGGAACTTCCCGCTGATGGGCAGTTACTGGACGGCGGCCGACATGCTGATCCAGCACCTCGGCAAGAAGGAAGGCGGCCTGGACAAGCTGAAGGGCAAGAAGATCGCGCTCGTGTACCACGACTCGCCGTTCGGCAGGGAGCCGATGCCGCTGCTCGAGGAGCGCGCGAAGATGCACGGCTACGAGTTGGTCAAGATTCCGGTCACGGCACCGGGGGTCGAGCAGAAGTCGGCCTGGCTTCAGGTGCGCCAGCAGCGCCCCGACTACGTGCTGCTGTGGGGCTGGGGCGTGATGAACTCGACCGCGCTGAAGGAAGCGCAGGCCACCGGCTACCCGCGCGAGAAGATGTACGGCGTGTGGTGGTCGGGCGCGGAGCCCGACGTGAAGGACGTCGGCGACGGCGCGAAAGGCTACAGCGCGCTGGCGCTCAACACCTCGGGCCAGAGCCCGAAGGTGATCCAGGACATCCTGAAGTACGTGCACGACAAGGGCCAGGGCACCGGGCCGAAGGATGAAGTCGGCTCGGTGCTGTACACGCGCGGCCTGATCATCCAGATGCTGGGTGTCGAGGCGGTGCGGCGCGCGCAGGAGCGCTTCGGCAAGGGCAAGGTGATGACGGGCGAACAGGTGCGTTGGGGCCTGGAGAACCTGGCACTCGACCAGAAGAAGCTCGATGCGCTGGGCTTCAGCGGCGTGATGCGCCCGCTCAGCACCTCGTGCCAGGACCACATGGGCTCGACCTGGGCCCGCGTGCACACCTGGGACGGTGCGAAGTGGAACTTCAGCTCCGACTGGCTGCAGGCCGACGAGCAGATCATCAAGCCGATGGTCAAGGCGGCTGCCGACAAGTACGCGACCGAGAAGAAGATGACGCGCCGCACGCCGGAGGACTGCCAGTCCTGAGCCGCTGCGCAGCCCGCCCGGCACAGGGCTGCACCCCCTCCCTCGCCTGAGCGGACGGACAAGAGACATCATGACGACGGCCAACATCCTTCTGAACGTCAACGGCATCGAGGTCATCTACAACCACGTCATCCTGGTGCTGAAGGGTGTGTCGTTGCAGGTGCCCGAGGGCCGCATCGTCGCGCTGATGGGCGGCAACGGCGCCGGCAAGACGACGACGCTGCGCGCGGTGAGCAACCTGCTGGCGAGCGAGCGTGGCGCGGTGACGAAGGGCTCGATCGAACTGCGCGGCGAGCGCATCGAGCGCCTGAGCACCTCGGAAATGGTGAACCGCGGCGTGATCCAGGTGATGGAAGGGCGCCACTGCTTCGCGCACCTGACGATCGAGGACAACCTGATGACCGGCGCCTACACGCGCCGCGACGGCAAGGCCGCGATCGCCGCCACGCTCGAGAAGGTCTACAACTACTTCCCGCGCCTGAAGACGCGCCGCACATCGCAAGCGGCCTACACCTCGGGCGGCGAGCAGCAGATGTGTGCGATCGGCCGCGCGCTGATGGCGAGCCCGAAGATGGTGCTGCTCGACGAGCCGTCGATGGGCCTGGCGCCGCAGATCGTCGAAGAGGTGTTCGAGATCGTCAAGGACCTGAACACGCGTGAGGGCGTCAGCTTCCTGCTCGCCGAGCAGAACACCAACATGGCGCTGCGCTACTCGGACTACGGCTACATCCTCGAGAACGGCCGCATCGTGATGGACGGCGCGGCCGCCTCGCTGCGCGAGAACGAGGACGTGAAGGAGTTCTATCTCGGCGTCGGGGGCGGTGACGAAGCCAACCCGCGCCGGAGCTTCAGGGACGTGAAGAGCTACAAGCGCAGGAAGCGCTGGCTCGCCTGACCGCACACCCGCCGGAGGAAGCAAGACATGGCCCATGCCGACCCAGCCGCGCTGCAACGCCTGCTGCCGCTGCTTCGCCAGCTGCGCGAGATCAAGGGCCTGCGCGAGATGCAGCCCGGAACCTTCTACCTGAAGGGCGGCGCGTTCATCCATTTCCACGATGCGGCGGGCGCGCTCATCGCCGACCTGAAGAAGGCCGGCGCGTCGGGCTTCGACCGCTATCCGGTCGACACGCCCGCCGGCCAGCGCAAGCTGGTCGACGACGCGAAACGCCGGGTCGGGCGCTGCGATGAAGACTGAGGATCGTGAGGATCGGAAATGAACTTCGACAGCCAACGCGACACCGCTGCCAAGCACTACGACCTGCTCGAAACCCGCTCGCCCGAGCAGCGCGAAGGCGCGTTGATGTCCGCGCTGGCGGCGCAGATCGCCCATGCGCAGGCGCACACCGCGGCGTTTGCCGAGAGCCTGGCGGGCGTCGACGCCACACAGGTCCGCACGCGCGCCGCTTTGGCCCGGCTCCCGGTGATCCGCAAGCATGAACTGCTGGAGCGCCAGAGCGACCCGAACGCGCCCGACGTGTTCGGCGGCTTCGCGGCGATCGGCTGGGGCAAGGTGCCCGTCGCGCAACGCGCGCTGCGGGTGTTCGCATCTCCCGGCCCGATCCACGAACCCGAGGGCAGCGCTGCCGATTACTGGCGCATGGCCAGGGCGTTGTTCGCCGCGGGTTTGCGCGCCGGCGACCTGGTGCACAACAGCTTCAGCTACCACTTCACGCCCGCCGGCGCGATGATGGAAAGCGGCGCCTTCGCGCTCGGCTGCACCGTGTTTCCCGGCGGCACCGGCCAGACCGCGCAGCAGGTGCACGCGATGGCTGCGCTGAAGCCGGACGGCTACATCGGCACGCCAAGCTTCCTGAAGATCATTCTCGAGAAGGCGGACGAGCTCGCCACCGCACTGCCGACGCTGACCAAGGCCTCGGTGGGCGGCGAAGCCTTTCCGCCCAGCCTTCGCGACTGGCTGCTCGCACGCGGCGTCGCCGCGTACCAGAGCTACGGCACCGCCGACCTCGGCCTGATCGCCTACGAAACAGAGGCGCGCGACGGGCTGGTGCTCGACGAAGGCGTGATCGTCGAGATCGTCCGGCCCGGCACCGGCGAGCTGCTGCCCGAAGGCGATGTCGGCGAGGTCGTCGTGACCACGCTGAACCCCTCATACCCGCTGATCCGCTTCGGCACCGGCGATCTCTCGGCCGTGCTGCCAGGACCGTGCCCAACCGGGCGAACGAACGCCCGCATCAAGGGCTGGATGGGACGCGCCGACCAGACCGCGAAGGTGCGCGGCATGTTCGTGCATCCGGCCCAGGCGGCCGAGATCGCGCGCCGCCACCCCGAAGTGCGCAAGGCGCGGCTGGTGGTCAGCGGCGAGACGGCGAACGACCGCATGACGCTGCACGTGGAGGTCGAGGGCCGGCCCGAGGGCCTGGCCGCGCGCATCACCGAAACGCTGCGCGACGTGACCCGCCTGCGCGGGGAGGTGATGTTGTGCGCGATCGGCAGCCTGCCGAACGACGGCAAGGTGATCGAGGACGCGCGCAGCGCGATCTGATCCCGGCCGGCTGCGGGGTCGCTCGTCAACACTTTGATGCCTCTACCCGTTACGTACTTTCCGCGATGGCGCGGCGCGGGATGACCGCGACAATGACCATCAACCGCTGAATTTCTGGAAGACCCCCATGAAACGATTGTTGCTTGCCGGCGTGTCCGCAGTCATGTCCATCTCCGCATGGGCCGAGTATCCCGAGAAGCCCGTCACCATCGTCGTGCCGTTCGCGGCGGGCGGCCCGACCGACAAGGTCGCGCGCGATCTGGCCGAGGCGCTGCGCAAGCCGCTCGGAGGCCAGACCATCATCATCGACAATGTCGGCGGCGCCGGCGGCACGCTCGGCGCCGGGAAGGTCGCCAAGGCCGCCCACGACGGCTATACGCTGCTGCTGCACCACATCGGCATCAGCACCGCGCCGGCGCTGTACCGAAAAATGGCGTACGACACGCTGGGCGACTTCGAATTCCTCGGCATGATCAACGAAGTGCCGATGACGTTGATCGGCAAACCCACGCTGCCGGCCGCCAACTACGCCGAGTTGCTGAAGTGGATGGACGCCAACAAGGGCAAGATCAACCTCGCCAACGCCGGCCTCGGTGCCGCGTCGCACCTGTGCGGGCTGCTGTTCCAGAGCACGCTGAAGATCGACATGCAGACCGTGCCATACAAGGGCACGGCGCCGGCGATGAGCGATCTGCTCGGCGGCCAGGTCGATCTGATGTGCGACCAGACGACCAACACCAGCAGCCAGATCGAGAGCGGAAAGGTCAGGGCCTACGCGGTCACGTCGTCCAAGCGGCTGACCACGCCGGCGCTGAAGAATCTGCCGACGCTCGACGAATCGGGAATGAAGGGTTTCAACGTGTCGATCTGGCACGGCTTGTACGCGCCGAAGGGCACGCCGAAGGCCATCACCGACAAGATCAACGCGGCGCTGCGCAGCGCACTGAAAGACCCGGAGTTCATCAAGCGCGAAGAAGCGCTGGGCGCCGTGATCGTGACCGACGCGCGGCTGGACGGCGCGGAGCACAAGAAGTTCGTCGAAGCCGAGGTCGCGAAGTGGGGACCGATCATCAAGGCCGCCGGACAGTACGCTGACTGAGCCCGCACGCGCAACAGCGCCTGCGCCCG
>JANMAW010000513.1:0-7268 GCA_031360005.1 Rhizobacter sp. | reverse complement strand
GCCTCGCGCAGCCGCGTGTCGCCGGTCAGCACCGCGCCGAGCAGCGCGACATCGCGAACGCTGCGGCCGAAGCCTCCCACCGTGTCGAGCGTCTCCGACAGGCTCTTCACGCCGGCGCGCGGCACGCGGCCCCAGCTCGGCTTGTAGCCGACCACGCCGCAGTAGGCGGCCGGGCGGATGATCGAGCCTGCCGTCTGCGTGCCCAGTGCGAGCGGCAGCATGTGGTCGGCCACCGCGGCCGCTGAGCCGCTGGACGAGCCGCCCGGGGTGTGCGCCGGAGCCGGCGCGCGCGTGCTCGGGTTGCGCGTTGGCCCCGGCTGGAAGTACGCGAACTCGGTGCTCACGGTCTTGCCCAGCACCAGCGCACCGGCCTCGCGGCACAGTGCGACTGCGGCGGCGTCGGCAGCGGGCCGATGACCGGCATAGATCGGCGAGCCGTAGGCGGTCGGCAGATCGCACGTGTCGAACAGGTCCTTCACGCCGAGCGGCAGCGCATGCAACGGCCCGCGCACCGGCCCGGCGTCGAGCACGCGCGCCTGCGCCAGCGCGGCGTCGGGATCGATGTGCGCGAAGGCGTGGACCTCGCCGTCGCGCTCGGCGACGCGGTCGAGGCAGGCGCGAACCATGTCGATCGCGCGCAGTTCGCGCCGCGCGAGTAGAGGCGCGGCCTGCCATGCGTCGAGTTCGTTGAGCTTGTGCAGCTTGGGCGAGGTCATGCGCACGCCTCACACCCATGGTCGATCAGATCGCTGGACAGCACCGCGGCCCCGTGGGTGCGGTCGACACGGGAGCATTCATCGGCCCGGTGCACCGTCACCGGCTCGCCCGGGGCGGGGGTGACGATCGGCGGCACGCCCGGCGGCAGTCGCAGCTCGGCGGCGTCGGGCGCCGAGTTGACGTCGAGGCCGCCGAGTCGTGCAGTGTCGTGCCTTGCGCCTGTGGCGCCGGCCAGAACGCACCCGTGTGGAAGCAAGTCGGTCATCGTTGGAGCGAGAGGGAAACAAGTGAAGTGTGCGACGAGCCCGGACAGGTTCTGGATCTGAAATCGTCGAGAGACCGTGGATGCGATCTGCTGCTGCAGATCAACCGAGTTGAAGGAAGTGGAACCGGGTTGCAAGCAATATGCCACGGTGCGCCGATGCCGCGGGGGCGTGTGCGCTAAAACGCCGCCACGCCACTGCGGCCGCACGTACGACGCACCTGTCACGGGACCCCCGCCCGCGCCGCCAAAACCCATAGCACGGCGCAGGGCGAGACGAATCCATTGCGTTGGGGAGATCCGCACCAGCAAGCGAGGCTTGGTCCTACACGACAAGCCTTTTCTTCGGGTGCAGAATCTTGTCTTTACCGGCGAGCCGCGCGCCATGTCCATCCCGACCGAGCCCATTGGCAGTATCCCGCGCCCGTTGCGGCTAATCGAGGCGCTGAGCGCGCACGACGCGGCCGACCCGGCGCTCGATGCCCTGTACGAAGACGCGGTGCGGGACACCATCGAGCGCTTCGAAGCCACCGGGTCGCCAGTGGTCACCGACGGCGAGCAGCGCAAGTACCACAACTTCTGGACCTACTGCGTCCACGGAATGCCCAATCTGGGCCCCGACGGCTTCCGGATCCCGTTTTCTGCCGGCCACGCGCGGCGCATGCCGCGGCTGAAGGAAGGGCCCTTCCGTTACCGGCGCTACGCCGACAGCTACCTTGACGCCGCGTTACGCCATGCGACGGTGCCGGTGAAGCAGGCGGTCATCTCGCCCTCCGCGTTGAGCCTGCTGTACCCCGAAGACGAGATCCCCGGCTACCCGCGCGAGCGCTTCCTCGAGGATCTGCTGCATGAGCACGAGACCGAGGTACGAAACTGCCTGCGCAAGGGTGCGCACAAGGTGCAGATCGATTTCACCGAGGGGCGCCTCGCGGTCAAGCTCGATCCGAGCGGCGAGTTGCTGCACAGCTTCATCCACCTGAACAACCTCGCGCTGGAGCGCTTCTCCGAGGAAGAAAGGCAGCGCATCGGCGTGCACACCTGCCCGGGTGCCGACCGGGATTCGACGCACAGCGCCGATGTCGACTACGCGGAACTGCTGCCCGGCCTGTTCCAGCTCAAGGCGGGCAACTTCTATGTCGCGCTGGCCGGCGAGAAGGATCCGGTGCGCGTGCTCAGCATCATCCGCAAGAACCTCAAGCTCGGCCAACGCGTCTTCGTCGGCGTGGTCGCGCCGATCGATCCGCGCATCGAAACGGCCGAGCAGGTTCGTGACCGCGTGCTGCAGGCCGCCGAACATATTCCCGTCGATCAGCTGGGCACGACCGACGACTGCGGCTTCGCGCCGTTCTGCGACGACACCTCGACGACGCGCGAGACCGCCTTCGCGAAGATCCGCGCTCGCGTGCAGGGCACAGCACTGGCCGCGCGCGTGCTGGGAGTGGGCTGATGGCAATGGGCGACCGTGAAGAGGACGCGCTTCGTTCGGTCGCGCTGCGCAACGCCAACGCGATCCATCTCGTTCGCCAGCGCGCCGAAGAAGATCTGCGCCGGGCCAAGGACGCGCTCGAATCGCGCACGCTCGAGTTGAGCCAGTCGCTGTCGCTGATGCGCGCGACCCTCGAGGCCACGGCGGACGGCATTCTCGTCACAAGCAGTGACGGCCGCGTCGTCACCTTCAACGAAAAGTTCCTCGAAATGTGGGGGCTCACCCGCGCGGCTGCCGAAGGCGCGTCGCTGGCCGAACTCTTGCGAATGCTAGCGCGGCAGTTTCGCGATCCCGCCAGGGTCGCGCTTCGCCTCTCGGAGATCGAGGCCTCGCCGTCGACGGAAGAGCTCGACATCCAGGAGCTGGCCGACGGCCGCGTGTTCGAGCGCTACTCGCGACCGCAGCAGCTCGACGCGAAGATGGTGGGCCGCGTCTGGAGCTACCGCGACGTGACGGCCCGCAGCCGGGTCGAAGAGGCGACCCGAGACGAGGCCCGCGTGCTCGATCTGCTCAACCGCACCGGCACGAGCATCGCCTCCAGCCTCGATCTCGCGCAGCTGCTGCAGACGGTGACCGACGCCGCCACCCAGCTCAGCGGCGCCGAGTTCGGCGTGTTCTTCTACAGCCCGTCGGGCGATCAGCGCGATGCGGTCGCGGCGTACACCTTGTCCGGCGCGCCGCCCGAAGGCTTCGACGGGTTCTCGCATGCGCGGGATGCGCCGCTGTTCGCGCCGACCTTCGACGCCCACCCACCGCTGCGCTGCGACGACCTGCTGCAGGACACACGATACGGCGCCTGGCCGCCACATCCCGGCGTGCCGGCGGAGCATCTCCCGGTACGCAGCTACCTCGCGGTCCCGGTCGCATCGCGCAGCGGTGCCACGGTCGGCGGGCTTTTCTTCGGCCATTCCAGGGTCGGCGTGTTCACTGATCGATCGGAACGTCTCGTCGTCGGCATCGCAGCCCAGGCCGCGGTCGCGATCGACAACGCGACACTGTACGAAGAGACCCGCCGCGTTGCGCTCGAGCGCGAAAACCTGATCGCCGCCGAACGCGCCGCGCGTGCCGAGATCGCACGGGTCAGCAGTCTGAAAGACGAATTCCTGGCGACGTTGTCACACGAGCTGCGGACGCCGCTGACGGCCATCCTGGGCTGGGCCCGGGTGCTGCTCCGCAAGAAGGTCGACCCCGAAACGCTGGCCCGGGGGGTGGAGGCGATCGAGCGCAATGCCGTGGCACAGGCGCGCCTGATCGAAGACCTGCTCGACATGAACCGCATCATCTCGGGCAAGGTTCGGCTGGACGTGCAGCCCACCGACCTGAGCACCGTGATCGAGGCTGCGATCGACGCGGTGCGTCCCGCGGCCGAGGCACGCGCCATCCGGCTCCGAACCATCGTCGATCCGGTCGCCGGCCCGGTGTCGGGTGACCCGAATCGTCTGCAGCAGGTGCTCTGGAACCTGCTGACCAACGCGGTGAAGTTCACGCCCAAAGGCGGCACGGTCGAGGTCGCGCTGCAGCGCGTGAACTCGCATCTCGAGCTCAGCGTCAGCGATTCAGGCGTCGGCATCGATGCCGATTTCCTGCCGCATGTTTTCGACCGTTTTCGACAGGCCGATTCGTCCACCACGCGCAGTCACGGCGGGCTGGGACTCGGGCTTTCGATCGTCAAGCAACTGGTCGAATTGCACGGCGGCAGCGTGCGGGCGAAGAGCGACGGAGAAGGACGTGGTGCCACCTTCGTCGTCTGCCTGCCGCTCGCTGCGCTGCTGCATGAGCCGGATCAGGCGCACCCCGCCGCCCGCCGCGCGTTTGCGTCACCTGCGGCCGACGTCGATCTGCGGGGTGTGAAGGTCTTGGTCGTGGACGACGAGCCCGATGCGCGAGAGTTGATCAGGCAGTTGCTGCAAGAATGCCACGCCGAAGTCCACACCGCGTCGTCTGCGCGCGAGGGGCTTGCGACGCTGCAGCGGCTCCGCCCGGACCTGCTTCTGAGCGACATCGGGATGCCCGAACGCGATGGCTACCAGCTGATCCGCGACGTCCGCCGGCTGGCGCCCGACGACGGAGGCCGAACGCCGGCGATCGCACTTACGGCGTTCGCGCGATCCGAGGACCGCACGCGCGCGATGCTGGCGGGCTATCAGGTGCATGTCTCCAAACCGATCGAGCCGCATGAGCTCGTCGCGACGGTCGCCAGCCTCGCCGGCCGGATGGGATGACTCAGGGTTGACGCGGCGCAGGCATGCGCCGCAGCGGGAGCGTCACGACGAACTGGCTGCCGAGATTGCGGCCGGCACTCGTCGCGACGACCGTGCCGCCGTGTGATTCGACCAGCTCGCGCACGACCGTGAGCCCGATTCCCAGGCCCGCGCCGCGCAGGCCGATCGCATGGGTGTCCTGCAGGAAAGGCTCGAAGACATTCGGCAAGGCCTGCGCCGAGATCCCGATGCCGTCGTCAGCGACCGCGATCACCAACGAATCGCCGGCCACCTCGGCTGACAGGGCGATCCGGCCACCGGCGGGTGTGAACTGCGACGCGTTGTCGAGCAGGTTGTCGAGCACCTGCGCGAGACAACCGGGGTCGCCGTGCACCTGCAGCTTGCCGGCGGGCACGCGCAGTTCGAAGTGCTGCGTCCGCGCGGCCATCGCAGGCCGGCAGGCATCGGCCGCGCCGTCGATGATGGTTTTCATGTCGACCGTGCGGCGATCGAGTCGCAGCGCTCCGGTGGGACTGCGCGCCATGTCGAGCGGCGCGCCGACGAGGCGCGACATGTGCGCCACCTGCCGTTCGACGATGGCCCGCACGCGAGGCAGCAGCGGCTCGTCGCTGCTGCGCCGGCCGAGCATCGCGGTGGCGATGCGAATCGGCGCCATCGGGTTGCTCAACTCGTGCGCCACGACGGCCATGAACTCCGCCTGCCGCTGCTGCGCGCGCTCTGCGGCGGCCTGCAGTTCCCGCGCACTGATTGCGGCCAGCACCAGGTTTTCGTTCGCCTCCTGCAGTTGCGCATGCCGGCGCTCGTGCTCGGCCAGCGCCAGCTCGTAGTCGGCCATGCGCTGCTGCGGTGATTCGGGGAGCGTCGCTCGCCGGCCCCGTGCGCCGGCAAGCTGGTCGGCGTGGAAGGCATAGCCGCCGATATCGTGCCGCTTCGCGACGTACATCGCGGCATCGGCGCGATCGATCAGCGTATCCGCATCCTCGCCATCGTCGGGGTACAGGCTGATCCCGATGCTCGCCGACAGGCGAACCGCATGATCGCCGACGCCGCCCGACGCGGCCAGTGCGGTGATCGCCTTCTCCGCGATCAGGGCGGCGTCTTCGGCCCGCGCGACCTCCGCCAGCAGGATCAGGAATTCATCGCCGCCGTGGCGGCTGACCGTGTCGGTTTCGCGCACCGAAGACGCCAGGCAACGGGCCGCCAGCTTGAGCGCCTCGTCGCCGACCGCGTGGCCGTGCGTGTCGTTGATCTGCTTGAAATCGTCGAGGTCCAGGAACAGCAGCGCGACTCGCGTGCCATGCCGCTTGGCATGGGCGATGGCCTGCGCCAGCCGATCCAGCAGCAGCGCGCGATTCGGCAGTTCGGTCAGCGGATCGAGGCCGCGCGCCCGCGCCGCGTCGTCGAGCGCCTGGGCGGCCGTGTCGGCTTCGCTCTGCGCGCTCAACGCCGTGACGACCAGCCGCTCGTTGGCCTCGAGAAGCTGGGTTGCCTGGCTGTTGTCAAGCCGACTTTCTGCAAGAACCACGTCCTGCAGCAACCGGACGAGCACCGAACGCATCGCCTCGACTTGCCCGCTCAAGCGGGTAAGTTCCCTTTCGGCGATCGCCACCGCGGTGGCGCTCTGGTCCGAGGTTTCGTTCAAGGTGACAAGCCCGAATCCGGCGACTCAAGTATCGCGGGCAGCGCTGCGCGGGACAGGCCGGTCTGAGGTGCCCTTGCGGGTCGGCCGGCCGCCGAGCATCCCTTCCTGCTCGGGCAGCATTTCGCCGATGTGGATGCCGTCGACGTCGATGCTGTACTCGCGCAGCTCGTCCGAATGGTTGCTCGCGCGCACCTTGACCACCGCCATCACGCGCCGCAACCGGCTCTCGACCTCGATGTAGCGCTGAACGACGATCGCGTCCGTCATGAAGGCGGTGCCGTACGGGCTGAAGCGCAGGTCGGTGTAGCGGTCTTCGAGCTCGGTGGTCATCAGCACGCTGACGCCGGCGCCCGCCAGCGAGGTGACCAGCCGCGACAGCGATTCGCGAAAGTCGCCGCGGTAGGTCGGCGCCAACGCGAGCTCGAAGCCCGACAGCGAATCGATGACGACGCGGGTCGCTTTGAGCCGGTCGATCTCGCCCATGAGCAGGAACAAGACCTCATCGATCGAGACATCGAGCGCCTGAATGTCGACGAAGCCGACCTTGCCGTCCTTGATCAGGTTGGCAACCGTGCGATCACGCGATCGATTGGGGTTTTGCTCGAAGGGCGCGATGACGCCGGTTTCGCCGCGGCGCACGCCCTCTGCCAGGAAAGCAGCGGCCAATTTGCTTTTGCCCGAACCCGAAGGGCCGGCAACCAGCAAAGAGTAGCCACGCGGCAAGCCGCCGCCCATCATCTCGTCGAGCCCCGGTGTGCCCATCGTCACACGCGAATCGACAGCTGTCTTGATCGCCTCGCCGCGCGTCGCCACCACGCCGCTGGCGGGAACGAACACCTTGATGCCCGCGGTGCTGAGACGGAAGGTGTGCAGCCCCGGCAGCGTCGGCTGACCGCGCATCTTCAAAATCTCCATCTTGCGGACCATCGAGTTGCGCTC
>JANMAW010000132.1:0-2668 GCA_031360005.1 Rhizobacter sp. | reverse complement strand
ACCGGCGACCGTTCCATGCCTTGGCGAACGACCGGGCGCCTTCAAACGCCCGGTCTGGGTGCGGTGAGAGGAGACGACGATGAGACTCGAAGGCAAGGTGGCGATCGTGACCGGCGGCGGCTCGGGCTTCGGCGAGGGCATCGCGAAGAAGTTCGTCGCCGAGGGCGCGAAGGTGCTGATCGCCGACCGCGATGCGGCCGGCGGGGACCGCGTCGCGAATGCATTGGGGTCGAGCGCGCGCAGCCTGTGCGTCGATGTCGCGAACGCGCGCGACGTGACGACGATGCTCGACGCCGCGCAAGACTGCTTCGGCGGCCTGCACATCCTCGTCAACAACGCCGGCGTCGCGCACCTGCCGCAGCCGCTCGAAGGCGTCGGCGAAGACGATTTCGACCGCATTCTTGCCGTCAACGTGAAGGCGATCTACCTCGCGGCGAAGGCGGTCGTGCCGCGCTTCAAGGCGCAGTGGCAGAGCTCGGGGACCGGCAGCGTGATCCTGAACATCGCGAGCACCGCCGGCGTCAGCCCGCGCCCGCGTCTGACCTGGTACAACGCCAGCAAGGGCTGGGTCATCACGGCGACGCGTTCGATGGCGGTCGAGCTGGCGCCGTTCGGCATCCGCGTCGTCGCGTTGAACCCGGTGGCCGGCGAAACGCCGCTGCTCAAGACCTTCATGGGCGAAGACACGCCGGAGATGCGCGCAAAGTTCCTCGCGACGATCCCGCTCGGCCGCTTCTCGACCCCCGAAGACCTCGGCAACGCCGCATCTTTCCTGTGCAGCGACGAGGCCTCGATGATCACCGGCGTGGCGTTGGAAGTCGACGGCGGGCGCTGCATCTGAACGCGCCGCCCACGAAGAGCCGCACGCCGGCGCTGTTTCGCCGCCGGCAGGTCTGGCTCCCGACGCTTTGGGGCGGGCTGTTGCTGCTCGTGCTGGGGGCGGTGACGCTCGCCGCGCTCGGGTTCGCAGCGAACGGCTTCCTCGCGCCCAGCGAACCGGCGCGCGGCCAGGACGGCGGCGGCGCCCGCACGCTGGTCGTCGAGGGCTGGATCGACGAACCCGCGCTTGCCCAGGCCATCGAGGCCTTCCGGCGCGGCCGCTACGCGCGCGTGCTGACGACCGGCGGGCCGATCGAACCGTGGAGCGACGCAGGCGGCTGGAAGACTTTCGCGGTTCGCGCCGCAAGCTATTTGCGGGCACACGGGCTGACGAGCGTGCCCGTCCTGGCCTTGCCCGCGCCGGAGTCGAGGCAGGAGCGCACCTACCTGAACGCCGTGATGGTGCGCGACTGGGCCGCGCAGGCGGGTGTCACGCTCGATGCAATCGATGTGTTTTCGGCCGGCGTGCACGCGCGCCGTTCGCGCTTGCTGTATCGCATGGCGCTCGGCGACACGGTCGAGGTCGGCGTGCTCGCGGCCGACCCGGCGGACTTCGATGCCGATCGCTGGTGGACGAGCAGCGCCGGCACCAAGTCGGCGCTCGGCGAGACCTTGAGCCTGGCCTGGACGAAGTGTTGCTTCTGGCCCGCGGCGCCGGGGTCGCACGAGGAGCGCTGGACGGTACCGCGCGCGTCGAAGTAGCCGCGCGGCGTGAGCGCTTTGCCGATACGAACGCGCGACGCCGACGCCTGCCACCGACGCGTCATCCCAACGCTTCGTCGAGGACCTCGACCCAATGCTTCACCGGCGTGGCGGTGCCGGTCTGCAGGTGCTGGATGCAGCCGATGTTGGCCGAGACGATGGCCTGCGGCTCCAGCGGCGCGAGATTGCCGAGCTTGCGGTCGCGCAGCGCGTACGCCAACTCGGGCTGCAGCACCGAGTAGGTGCCGGCCGAGCCGCAGCACAGGTGGCTCTCGTTCGTCGCCACGCGAACGTCGAAGCCGAGGGCGTTCAGATGCGTCTCGACGCCGCCGCGCAGTTGCTGGCCGTGCTGCAAGGTGCAGGGCGGGTGGAATGCGAGCCTCGTGGCGACGCCCTGCAGGCGCAGCTTGGGTTTGAGCCTGGGCACCAAGTCGGGCAGCAGTTCGCTGAGGTCGCGCGTCAGTTCGCCGACGCGCTTCGCCTTGGCGGCATACGCCGGATCGCGCGCCAGTGCGTGGCCGTATTCCTTCACGGTGACGCCGCAGCCCGACGCGTTCATCACGATCGCCTCGACCGCGCCGGTCGAGACGAGCCGCCACCACGCATCGATGTTGCGGCGCATGTCGGCCAGGCCGCCATCACGGTCGTTCAGGTGCGTGCGGATCGCGCCGCAGCAGCCGGCCTCGTCGGCGACCACCGTCTGGATGCCGGCGGCGTCGAGCACGCGCGCGGTCGCGCTGTTGATGTTGGGCATCATCGCCGGCTGCACGCAGCCCATCAGCAACAGCACCTTGCGCGGGTGCTCGCGCGTGGGCCAACGGTGCGCGAGCGCGCCGGACTTCGCGGGAACCTTGTTCTGCAGCGCCTTCGGCAGGAACGGCCGCGCCATCTGGCCGAGCTTCATCGCGGGCGCGAACAGCGGCGAGGTCAGGCCTTCCTTCAGCATCGCGCGCAGCGCCTTCTCGCGCGCCGGGCGCTCGACCTTCGCGTCGACGATCGGCCGAACGATCTCGACCAGGTTGCCGTACTGCACGCCCGACGGGCAGGTGCTCTCGCAGTTGCGGCAGGTCAGGCAGCGGTCCAGGTG
>JANMAW010000113.1:0-7158 GCA_031360005.1 Rhizobacter sp. | reverse complement strand
CAGTGCCGCGATCCCGGCAGCAGCGGTGACGGTGACCTCCGCGATCGACCACCAGTTGGCGCTGGCGAGCGCCTTGGTCGAACCCATCAGCAACAGCCCCTGGCCGGCCGGGTCGAGCACGAACATGAACGGCACCAGGAAGGCCGGGACCGTGTACTTCCAGCACTGCAGCGTGGTCTTGTACGGATCGCCCCCGGTGATGGCCGCTGCCGCGAACGGCGACAACGCGGTCGGCGGCGACACCTCCGACAGCACCGCGTAGTAGAAGATGAACATGTGCGCCGCGAAGTCGGGCACGCCGAGCTTGATCAGCGCCGGCGCCGCGATCACCGCGCAGATGATGTAGGACGCGGTCACCGGCACCGCGAGGCCGACGATCCAGACCACCAGCGAAGTGAACACCGCGGTGAGCAGCAGGTTGCCGCCGGCGTAGTCGATCACGATGGAGCTGAACTTCAGACCCAGCCCGGTGAGCGTGACGACGCCGACGATGATGCCCGCGCCGGCGCAGGTGGCCGCAACGTTCAGCACGCCGATCGAGCCGCCTTGCATGGCCTTGACGAAAGGCGACTCGAACAGGTTCTTGCTGAACGAGCCTTTGCCGGCGAACAGGTCATACGAGAGCAGCGCGGTGTCGCGCCGCAGGAAGCTGGTGAAGAACGACACCACCGTGGCCCAGAACACCGACAGCACCGGCGAGAAGCCCCACATCATGAAGAACACGATGGAGATCAGCGACAGGAAGTGGAACCAGTATTTCTTCGTCAGGTTCCAGACCGAATCCACCTTGGCGAACTGGGTGTTTCCCATGCCGAACTTGCGCGCATCGATCTCGACCATCAGGAACAGCGCGAGGTAGTACAGAAGGGTCGGGATCACCGCCATCAACAGCACGTCGAGGTAGGAGATCTTCAGGAACTCGGCAATCAGGAACGCCGCAGCGCCGAGCACCGGGGGCGAAATGATCGCACCCAGACCGCCGGCCGCCAGCAGGCCGCCCGCGGTGTTCTTGTCGTAGCCCACCTTCGCCAGCATCGGGTACGCCACCGCCCCCAGCGTGACCGTGGTCGCAACCCCCGAGCCCGACGGCCCGCCGAGCAGAAACGAGGCGAGCACCACGGTGCGGCCGGCGCCGGTGGGTTTGCCGCCCATCGCCGAAAAGGAGAAGTCGATGTAGAACTTGCCAGCGCCGGAGTACTGCAGAAATGCGCCGAAGATCGTGAACAGAATGATCAGCGACGCCGACACATCCACCGCCACGCCGTAGATGCCTTCCAGCGTCAGGTACATCACACCGACGAGGCGACCGACCTCGTAGCCCTTGTGCGTCCATGGCGCGGGCAGGTACGGGCCGAACAGCGCATAGAGGAGGAAGGCCGAGGTGATGATCGGCATGATCCAGCCGTTGGTGCGCCGCATCGCCTCGAGCACGAGTGCGATCAGCGCGATACCAAAAGCGATGTCCAACGGGTTGGGCGACGTGTTGCGATCGGTGATGTCGTCGCCGCCCTGGATCAGATACACCACGACGGCGATCGACAGGGCCGCAGCCAGCCAGTCCCACCACATGATGCGATGGCGGAAGCGCGCGGCCACTGGAAACACCATGAAGCACAGGAACAGCACAAAGCCGACGTGAACCGGGCGCAGGGTTTGTGTCGGAACGATGGCGTAGGCGGTGTAGAGGTGGAACGCCGACATCACGAAGGCGACCGTGCCGACGAAAATATGCAGCCAGCCCCTGAGCTTGTTCGCCGCACCTTCCTCGGCCTCGATGAACTCTTCGGCCTTGTGAAGCGCTTCGTCGCTGACGACGTCGGATGTGGGCGCTGCGGGGGGTTGGCTCATGCGGGTGGACTTGTGCGTCGTCTGCGGCTCCGGCGAAAAAAACCCCCAGCGTTGGGCTGGGGGCGCCGCCGGACAGGTCAGTCGAGCTTGATGCCCTTTTCAGCGAAGTACTTCGCCGCGCCTGGATGAAACGGAATCGGCGTCGCGCTCGATTTCTGGTTTTCAAGCTTGAAGTTGATGGCTTCCTTGTGCACGGCGATCAGGTCGTCACGCTTGTCGAAGATCGTCTTGACGATGTTGTAGGCGGTCGTGTCGTCCATGTTTTCATGCGCCACGAGAATGTTCATCACCGTGGCCTGCTTGTTGTCGGTGTCCATGCCGCGGTAGACGTCCTTCGGAATCACGTCCTCGATGTACAGGTTGCCGTATTTCTTGTTCATCGCAGCCACGGCTTCGGCATGGTCGACCATCTTGAGCTTGGTTCCCGGCGTATTGGCCAGGTCGGTCACGCCCGCAGTGGGCAGACCGCCGACCCAGAACAACGCGTCGATCTTGCCGTCCTTGATCGCATTGACCGATTCGGCAACACCCAGCCGCTCGCGCTTCACGTCACGATCCTTGTCGAGGCCGATCGCTTCGAGCAGGCGAAACGCCATGACCTCCGTGGCACTGCCGGGAGACCCGGTCGACACGCGCTTGCCCTTCAGGTCCGACATCTTGGCGATGCCCCGGCCCTCGACGCTGACCACATGCATGCGGTTCGGGTACAGCACCATCAGGGTCTTGAGGGGAATCTTGTTGCCCTTGAACTTGTCTTCGCCACGATACGCGTCCTGGCTCGCATCGGTCATGCTGAAGCCGATGTACGACTTGCCGCTGCCAACCAGCTTGAGGTTGTCGACCGAGCCACCCGTCACCTCGGCCGTCGCCTGCATGCCGGGAACATGCTTGGACAGCACCGCCGCAATGCCGCCTCCCATCGGGTAATAGACCCCGCCGGTGCCGCCGGTGGCAATGGAGATATTCTGTGCACTGGCGCTCATCGACAGCGCCATGCCGGCCAGCAACGAAACGAATGCTGATTTGACGGGTTTCATCGAGTCTCCTGAAAAGAATCATGACCCTGATGCATCGGGCCGCGGGTCGGTTTCATTCTGCCACTCAAGGTCAGCGGCTCTCTGCGGACAATTGCCCCCTCGCCAAGAAAAGGCATCGTTTGCACTCTTCCCGCCGTGGCGGACCGGGCCGGATCGACGGGCAGTCCATTCGCGCGAGCGCCCTTCGGACGGCTTTGGCTTGACCTGGCGGAGGCTGTATGGATGCAGACGGACCCGCGGCTGACACGATATTCGCCGGATCGATTCCAGAGCTCTACGATGCCTGTCTGGTGCCGATGATCTTCGAGCCGTACGCGATCGACCTCGCGCGCCGGCTGGCGGCTCGGCACTGCAGGCGCGTTCTGGAAATCGCCGCCGGCACCGGCGCGGTGACGCGCGCGCTGGCGACAGCGTTGCCGGCGACCGTCGATATCGTCGCGACCGACCTCAACCAGCCGATGCTCGACCGTGCGGCGTCGGTCGGTACAAGCCGGCCGGTCGAATGGCGCCAGGCCGACGCGATGGCCCTGCCGTTCGGCGACGAGAGCTTCGATGCGGTGGTCTGCCAGTTCGGCGCGATGTTTTTCCCCGACCGACCGCGGGCGTTTGCGCAGGCCCGGCGCGTCCTCGTTCCTGGCGGCGTTCTGCTGTTCAATGTCTGGGATCGAATCGAGGAGAACGAATTTGCCGCCACGGTCACGGATGCGCTTGCGGGTCTGTTTCCACAGGACCCGCCACGTTTCCTCGCCCGCACGCCGCATGGCTATTGGGACCGCGAAGCAATCGTTCTCGACCTCGAAAGAGCCGGCTTCACCGCCTCACCGCGGATCGAGACAATGGCCGCGCGCAGCCTTGCCGCGTCCTCCCGGATGGCGGCCATCGCCTACTGCCAGGGCACGCCTTTGCGCAATGAGATCGAGGCCCGGGACGCCGGACGACTTGCCGGCGCTACGGCCGCGTGCTCCGACGCACTGGCAAGGCGATTCGGGACCGGGGCGATCGACGGCAAGATCCAGGCGCACATCGTCGCCGTCAACGCTTGATCGCCGCCATGGCGGACCGACGCGTGGCGGGCACGCGTTTCAAGTCGCGCGTGGCTAGAACGAGAGCCGCCCCGAGAGCCACAGTACTCCGGTGGGAGGCTTCGTGCTGATGTCTTCCAGCCCGTTGAGCGTGCCGGTGCCCTTGGCGCCTGCAAAGCGTCCGGTACCGCCCTTGAAACTGAAAGTTCCCGACAGCAGCAGTGCCCCTCCGGCCTGCGGAGTCGCGGTGCCTGTGTAGGTTGCAAACAGCTGGTCGCCGCTGGAAGACGTCAGCACCGCGTTGGTACCCTGGTAGGTCTGGAACGCCGACGCACCAGTCGGCAAAAAATTGATGCAGTCGTGCGCACTGAAGCTGACCCTGCCCAACTGGGCGGCTTGGCCCGAGCCGGAAAGACTGCTGATGGCCATGCAGTTGCCATCGGCGCCGGTGATGGTCTCGCTGATCACCAAACCGGCGCTGAAGCGCATCGAGCGCGCATCGCCGCCGTCGTCGTCTGCCCTGGCGGGAGCGGTCGCAGCAAGGAGAAGAGCCGCCGCCGGGACAACCCAGAGCAGCGAGCGGCGGATGATGCGCAATGTCATGTCGAAATCCTGTTGTTGATACGGGAATCGACTGTAGCCTGTGGCGAGCGCGGCGTCGTCCGCGAGTCGAACCGAAGCCCGCAGAAAGTCAGGCGACGTGGCGCAAATGCAGCACGTCGCCGGAAGCGGTTCTATCCGCGCGCCCGCATGGCGTCGCGCAGATCCCGGATCTGATCATGGTTGGCCTGCACGCCCGCCATCTGACGCTCCACCACTTGCCGCACCGCCGGAGGCAAGTCCTGTTTCATGGCCTTGCGGTAACGGCCCAGAGCCACGTCTTCGCCCCGTTCGCATTCGTCGAGGATCGCCTGATCGCTCGTTCCGGACAGCGCGTTTCTCACCGAAACCCAACCACGATGGACCGCGCCCGCCACGGTGCCGCTTTGCTCGGCTTTGCCGCCATGCTGGGCGACGAGCGCCTGCAACTCCTTGGCACCGGTCGCACAGTCTTTGCCGCGGCGCGTAAACGTCTGCTTGAGTTCGGCCGACGTCGCGCGCTCGGCGCAGGTCGTGAATCCGTACTCGCCGTCCTTCGACGTTTCGATCAGGTCGTTCAGAACGTCGATCACTTGGCTGTTGTCCATGACATCTCCTTGAATTGGCGCGGTCCGCCGCCCTAAGCGACGCTGGCTGTGCGCCTGAATGGGAGGTCTATGTTGCCGCGAGTCCGCCCGCCTACCCAGCGGCCAAACACTGATCTGCGCGTACGACCACGCCTACAGAGGCAGCAGCACCGCGCCGCTGGCCGGCGTGTCACGCGCGCTGCGGAGGTCCCGGAACGGAATGCGCTGCAACTCGACCAGCCCGACGCCACGCAGCAGGTCGAGCTTCAGCGCGGCGGCGTAGCTCAGATCGATGATGCGCTTCGAATGGAATGGCCCGCGGTCGTTGATTCTTACCACCACCTCGCGGCCGTTGGCCGGGTTGCGCACACGCGCGTAGCTCGGGATCGGCAGCGTCGGGTGCGCGGCCGTCATCGCGTACATGTCGTAGATCTCGCCGCTCGCGGTTCGCTTGCCGTGGAACCTGCGGCCGTACCACGAGGCGAGGCCACGCTGCGTGAAGGGCGCGTGGCGCGTGACCGGCGCATGGCTGCGGCCAAGGACATCGTGGACATCGTTCGGTTCGCCCGAGCCGATCGGCTCCCATCCGGCGCGCACGCGCGCCTGATCGGCCGGGGCGTTGGTCCCGGCGGCGTCGAGTGATCGTGCGAATCCTGCATCCAACGCGCAACCGGCCAGCATCGCGACGAGCAAGAGCACGCGCGGCAGGCGCGCCTGCCCGTGCGATCCGGCTTGCTGCTGCGCTGGGCGTGGCATGGGCGCGACCATACACGAGCAAGGCCGGGGCCGCGACGGGCGTTGTATCGGCGTGTCACACGCAGTGGCACACTGCCGCGCGGACGATCGGCCCCACGCCGGCTACCGCACCAAGGGAGCGAACCGATGCAGCACGCGATGAACACCACCGAAGTCTTCCTGATCGCGATGCTGATCATCTTCACCGTGCCGTACCTGATCTGGCGCCTCGGCAAGACCGAGTACTTCGCGCCACTCGTGGTGGTGCAGATCATTACCGGCATCCTGCTCGGGCCGGGCATCCTGGGCGCGGCGTTTCCCGACTATTACCGCTTCGTCTTCAACTCGCCGGTGATCCAGTCGCTGAACGGCGTGGCCTGGTGGGCGGTGATGGTGTTCGTCTGGATCGCCGGCATCGAGCTCGATCTGCACAAGGCCTGGCAGCACCGCGTCGAGAGCGGCATCACCGCCGGGCTGGCGCTGGGCGTGCCGCTGGCCTTCGGCTGCGTGGCCGCCGCCGGCATGCTGATGTTCCCGGGCTGGATCGGCGCGAAGGCATTGACCTGGCAATTCGTCGCCGGCATCGGCATGGCGTGTGCGGTGACCGCGCTGCCGATCCTGATCCTGCTGATGGAAAAGCTCGACGTGCTGCGCCAGCCGATCGGCCAGCGCATCCTGCGCTATGCGAGCGTCGACGACATCGCGATCTGGGGTGTTCTCGCGCTGATCCTGATGGATTGGGAGCGGGTCGGCCGCCAGGCGGGATTCCTGCTCGCCTTCGCGGTGGTCGGCTTCGGCTTTCGCCAGTTGATGATCCGCATACCGGAGCGCGACCGCTGGTACGCCGGGCTGATCTGGCTCGCCGCGTGCGGCTTCGGCGCCGACTGGTCGGGGCTGCACTTCATGGTCGGCGCGTTCCTGGCCGGCGCGATCATGGATTCGCACTGGTTCGACCAGCAGCAGATGGATCAGCTGCGTCACCATGTGCTGCTGGTCGTGATGCCGGTGTTCTTCCTGAGCACCGGGCTGCGCACCGACTGGCAAGTCGGCGGCGCTGCGGTGTTCATCGTCGCGGGCGTGCTGCTGCTGGCGTCGGTCAGCGGCAAGCTGATCGGCACCCACATCGCCGGCAGGATCCTGAAGTGGCAGCCCGGTGAAGGCTCGCTGATCGGCTGGCTGCTGCAGACCAAGGCGCTGATCATGATCATCTTCGCGAACGTGCTGCTCGACAAGGCCATCATCTCCAGCGAAACCTTCACCGCGCTGCTGCTGATGGCGGTGGCCAGCACGATGCTGACGGTGCCGGTGGTGTCGCCGAAGCTGCTGAAGATGAAGGAGATCGTGTTCCGG
>JANMAW010000100.1:0-3830 GCA_031360005.1 Rhizobacter sp. | reverse complement strand
GTGCCGGAGGTCGGCGTTTCGAAGCCCGCGAGCATGCGCAGCAGCGTGGTCTTGCCGCAGCCGGAGGATCCGAGCAGCGCGAAGATCTCGCCCTTCGCGATGTCGATGCTGACATTGTTGACCGCCTTGTAGCCGCCGAAGTCCTTGACGACGTTGCGGATCTGCAGAAACGCTTCGGTGCTCATCGCGTGTTGAACATCCTTTTCATGGTCTCTTTTTTGTCAGCGGAGAACCCGATTACGGACCCGGCCCGGCAGTCCAGTGAACCGCCGCGCCCCGGTGGTTGCCGCAGGACGACTCCGGGCATCCCCGAGTCATTCGCGCAGTCATTCGCGAAGCCAGCCATTGCGGGTCGCGTCGGCCAGCGTCAGATCGAGGCAGCGCCGGATCAGCGCCATCATCTCGTCGATCTGCGCGCGGGTGATCACCAGCGGCGGCGCGACGATCATCCGGTCGCCGACCGCGCGCATGATCAGCCCGTTGGCGAAGCAGTGTCCGCGGCAGACCATGCCGAGTTCCAGCTCGGGCGGAAACGCCTTGCTTGAAGCCTTGTCCTGCACCAGTTGCACCGCACCCATCAGCCCGCAGGTCTGCACCTCGCCGACCAGCGGGTGTTCGGTCAGCGCCGCGAACTGCTGCGCCAGGTACGGGCCGAGATCGTCGTGCACCTTGTCGACGATGCCTTCGCGCTGCAGCAGCCGGATGTTCGCCAGCGCCACCGCGCAGGCAACCGGGTGGCCCGAGTAGGTGTAGCCGTGGTTGAACTCGCCCCCCTGTTCGATCAGCACCGTCGCGACGCGCTTGCCGACCAGCACGCCGCCGAGCGGGATGTAGCCGGAGGTCACACCCTTCGCGAAGGTCATCAGGTCGGGCCTGAAGCCGAAGCGCTCGCAGCCGAACCAGTGGCCGGTGCGGCCGAAGCCGCAGATGACTTCGTCGGAGACCACCAGCACGCCGTATTTGTCGCAGATGCGCTGGATTTCGGGCCAGTAGGTTTCGGGCGGCACGATCACGCCGCCGGCGCCCTGAACCGGTTCGCCGATGAAGGCGGCGACCTTGTGCGCGCCGATCTCAAGGATCTTCGCCTCCAGCCAACCGGCCGCCTGCAGCCCGAAGGCGTCGCGGCTCAGGTTCTGCCCCAGCTCGAACCAGAAAGGCTGGCCGATGTGCGTGATTCCCGGGATCGGCAAGCCACCCTGCGCATGCATGCCGCTCATGCCGCCGAGCGAGGCGCCCGCCATCGTCGAACCGTGATACGCGTTGTGCCGGCTGATGATGACGCTGCGATCGGGCTGGCCGAGCACGTCCCAGAAGCGCCGGACCATCCGCACGATCGTGTCGTTGCCTTCGGAGCCCGATCCCGAGAAGAACACGTGCTGGAACTGCGGCGGGCTCACCTCGGCGAGCAACTCGGCCAGCTCGATCGCCGGCGGTGTCGCGGTCTGGAAGAAGCTGTTGTAGAAGGGCAGCTCGGTCATCTGCCGTGTCGCCGCGTCGATCAGTTCCTTGCGGCCATAGCCGACGTTGACGCACCACAGCCCCGACATCGCGTCGAGGATCTTCTGGCCATCGCTGTCCCACAGATAGATGTTGTCGGCGCGCGTGATGACGCGCGAGCCCTTCTGCGCGAGCGCCTTGAAGTCGGTGAACGGGTGCAGGTAGTGGGCGGCGTCGGCCGCCTGCCACTCGGCGGTGCTGCGCTGCGTGCAGCGGTTGTCGGGTCCGGCATTCATGGGGGTTCGCTTCCGATCAGACGTGCAGCAGAAGGTGCTCGCGCTCCCATGGCGAGATCACCTTCATGAACTCGTCGTGCTCGATCTCCTTGACCTCCGAGTAGACGGTGATGAATTCCTTGCCGAGCACGTCGTGCAGATCCTTCTCGTCGGCGAGCCAGCCCAGCGCTTCGCTCAACGATCGCGGTAACTGGTACTCCGACAGGTACGCGTCGCCCTTGCATTCGGGCGCCGGCTCGATCCGGTTCTTCATGCCGAGGTAACCGCAGGCCAGTGTCGCTGCGAAAGCGACATACGGGTTCGCATCGGCGCCGATCACGCGGTTCTCGACCCGGCGCGCCGCCGGCGTCGCCACCGGCGAGCGGATGCCGACGGTGCGGTTGTCGCTGCCCCACTGGATGTTGATCGGTGCCGCGGTCGAGCGTGCCAGCCGCCGGTACGAGTTGACGTAAGGCGCGAACAGGGCCATCGCCGCCGGCGTGTACTTCTGCAGCCCGCCGATGTACCAGTAGAACTCCTTGCTCGGCGATCCGTCTTCGTTGCTGAAGATGTTCTTGCCGGTCGACTTGCTCAGGATGCTCTGGTGCACGTGCATCGCGCTGCCGGGTTCATTGGCCATCGGCTTGGCCATGAAGGTGGCGTACATCTCGTGGCGCAGCGCCGCCTCGCGGATCGTGCGCTTGAAGAAGAACACCTCGTCGGCCAGCCCGAGCGGATGGTCGTGGAAGAAGTTGATCTCCATCTGGCCGGCGCCGACCTCGTGGATCAGCGTGTCGACGTTCAACTCCATCTTTTCGCAGTAGGCGTAGATGTCCTCGAACAGCGGGTCGAATTCGTTCACCGCGTCGATCGAATACGCCTGACGCGAGGTCTCGGCCCGGCCGCTTCGGCCCCGTGGCGGGCGCAGCGGCGTGTTCGGGTCGGAGTTGCGCTCGATCAGGTAGAACTCGAGTTCGGGTGCGACGACCGGGTTCCAGCCCTCGGCGGCGTACAGGTCGCAGATGCGGCGCAGCACCGACCGCGGCGCGTACGGGATCATGTTGCCGTCGCGGTCGAAACAGTCGTGGATCACCTGCGCGGTCGGGTCGGTCGCCCACGGCACGATGCGCACGGTGCTCGGGTCGGGCCGCAGGTGCATGTCGCGATCGGTCGGATGGATCACGTCGTAGTACGGGCCGTCCTCGGGGAAGTTGCCGGTCACGCCGATGCCGACGATGGCCTCGGGCAGGCGCATGCCGCGTTCTTCGGTGAACTTTTCGCGCGGCAGGATCTTGCCGCGGGCCACGCCGGTCAGATCGGGAACGAGGCACTCGATCTCGGTGACATTGCGTTCGTCGAACCAGTTCTCGAGATCGGCGAATGTGAAATTGCTCTTGTCGACCATGGGTCACCGGGGCAGGTTGGGCGCGACCGCGTCGTGCTGAAGTGGGGCGCGCGTGGATTCGATAGGGCGTTGCGGGTGGAGCACGGGTCTTGATCTTCAATGCTCCAAGCCACAGGCGGCACCTATCGATCCGGGTCAGGTTCGTGTGTGGGCACGCGGTGCCGGTCTCGAAAGTCTTCGCAGGCGGCACCGAAGGCCGCGAGCAGGCGCATCGACACCGGGTTGCTCGCCGCCTGCCATTCCGGGTGCCATTGCACGCTCAGGTTGAACCCGCGCGCATCGGCGACCGAGAACGCCTCGACCAGACCATCGGTGGCGAGCGCCTCGACCCGCAGGCCGGGCGCGAGCCGGTTGGCCCCTTGGCCATGCACCGAGTTGACGCGGATGCGGGGCTCGTCGAGCACGCTGGCGAGCACGCCACCAGGCTGCACGATGACCTCGTGCGCGAGGCCGTATTGCACGTCGGGCGGCGCATCGTTCGCAGCCCGGTGATCGTGCTGCCCCGGCACCTCCTGCACCGCCTGGTGCAGCGAGCCGCCCAGCGCCACATTCGTCTCCTGGAAGCCGCGGCAGATCGCGAACATCGGCACCCCTCGGGCGAGCACCCTGCGGATCAGCGGCAAGGTCCATGCGTCGCGATCGGTGTCGAGCGGCAGGGTTGCGTCGAGTACGCTTTCACCGAAGTGCTTCGGGTGCACGTTCGACGCCGATCC
>JANMAW010000064.1:0-13203 GCA_031360005.1 Rhizobacter sp. | reverse complement strand
GGGTGCTCGACCTGGCGCCCCTGCACGATGTCCTGCGCGAACATGCCGTACTCGTAGCGGATGCCGTAGCCGAACGAAGGCAGGCCGAGCGTCGCCATCGAATCGAGAAAGCACGCCGCCAGCCGGCCGAGACCGCCGTTGCCCAACGCCGCATCGGGTTCGTGGTCGGCAACGTCTTCGAGCCGCTGCGCATGGGCGTTCACCGCCGCGGCGGCTTCGCCTCGCAGGTCGAGCGCGGCCAGCGCGTTGCCCAGCGTGCGCCCCATCAGAAACTCCATCGACAGGTAGTAGACGCGGCGTGCCTTGGCGGCGCGCTGCTCGGCCTGCGTGCGCACCCAGCGCTGCGAGAGCCGCTGACGCGCCACCTGCGAGACCGCCTGCATCAAGTCGACCGGCGTCGCGTCGGAAGGGACGACGCCTACGTTGTCCAGAAGCTCTTCGTCGATGCCGCTGGCGACGCTGCGTATCGCGGGCTGGGGAAACGGTGTCACTGGCGGATTCCTCGTTGTCTGGGAGCAAGGGTCACGAAGTGTCGCATCGGCGGCACCGGGGCTGAACCGGCGGGTTGCAAATTTCGCGCCCGCGCGACGCAAGCGCGCGGTTCTGGGTTCCGGTTCGGGTAGAAACCGGGTAGTGCAGCGTTGCGAAAACGCGGACACTGGAATGCCTGTTCGACCGGGCGACGAGCAACGCCGAACTGCGGGAGGCAATCACATGACGCCCGATCAATTGGCCCTGAGCCTGGATCTACCCAAGCGCGCGGTCGCGCTGGTGCTCGCCGGCGGCCGCGGCAGCCGGCTGAAAAGCCTGACCGACCGGCGCGCCAAGCCGGCGGTCTACTTCGGCGGCAAATTCCGCATCGTCGACTTCGCGCTGTCGAACTGCCTGAATTCCGGCATCCGGCGCATCGGCGTGATCACGCAGTACAAGTCGCACAGTCTGCTGCGCCACGTGCAGCGCGGCTGGGGCTTCCTGAAGAGCGAGATGAACGAATTCGTCGATCTTTTGCCGGCGCAGCAACGCACCGACGACGAGAGCTGGTACCGCGGCACAGCCGATGCGGTGTACCAGAACCAGGACATCCTCGCGAGCTACGGCGCCGACTACATCGTCGTGCTCGCCGGCGACCACATCTACAAGATGAACTACGCGGTGATGCTGGCCGATCACGTCGCCAAAGGGCGCGACTGCACCGTGGGCTGCATTGCCGTGCCGCGCAGCGAGGCGAGCGCGTTCGGGGTGATGGCGGTCGATGCCGGCCACATCATCACCGAGTTCGTCGAGAAGCCGGCCGACCCGCCGGCGATGCCGGGCGATCCGACCCGCTCGCTGGCGAGCATGGGCATCTACATCTTCAATGCGCGCTTCCTCTACAAAGAGCTCGAGCGCGATATCCACGACCCGGAGTCGAGCCATGATTTCGGCAAGGACATCATCCCGCGTGCGGTGAAGCACGGCAACGCGGCGGCGCACCCGTTCTCGCTCAGCGCGGTCGGCACGCGGCTGAACGACGAACCGTACTGGCGCGACGTCGGCACGATCGATGCTTACTGGGACGCGAACATCGACCTGACCGAGACCGACCCGCTGCTGAACCTGTACGACACGCGCTGGCCGATCTGGACTTACCAGGCGCAACTGCCGCCGGCCAAGTTCGTGCACAACCACGACGACCGGCGCGGCATGGCGATCGAGTCGCTGGTCTCGGGCGGTTGCATCGTGTCGGGCAGCGTGCACCGCTCGGTGTTGTTCTCGAGCGTGCGAGTGCACTCGTATTCGACCGTGAGCTGGTCGGTGCTGTTGCCCGGCGTGCAGGTCGGCCGGCATGCGCGGCTCACCCGCACGGTGGTCGACCGCGGATGCGAGATTCCTGACGGCATGGTGATCGGCGAAGACACGGCACTTGACGCGGAGCGCTTCTATCGCTCGGAGAACGGCATCACGCTGGTCACATGGGAAATGCTCGACAAGCTGGCCCCATGAGCGCAGCGATGCGGGTGCTGCAGGTCGCCGCGGAGGTTTTTCCGCTCGTCAAGACGGGGGGTCTCGCCGATGTGCTGGGGGCGCTGCCGCAAGCCCTGATCGGGCAGGGCGCCGACGTTCGCCTGCTGTTACCCGGCCTGCCGGCGATCGCTGATGCGCTGCTGCACCAGAAGGTCGTCTGCGAAATCGGGCCATGCTTCGGCGCGGCGCGTGTCACGCTTCGCTCGGGGCAGATGCCGTACAGCAAGGTGCCGGCCTATGTGGTCGATGCACCGTACCTCTACCGCCGCCGGGGCAGCCCGTACCAGAGCAGTGACGGCAGCGAGTGGCGCGACAACCTGCAGCGTTTCGCGTTGCTCGGCTGGGTCGGGGCGCACCTCGCGGCGGGCGAGCTCGACCCGGCGTGGGTGCCGCAGGTGCTGCATGCACACGACTGGCACGCAGCGATGAGTTGCGCCTATATCGCGGCGCATCCGGCGAACGCCGTGGCGACCGTGTTCACCGTCCACAACCTGGCGTACCAGGGCCTCTTCCCGCATGGTGATTTCGCGCTGCTCGGCCTGCCGTCGGGCTTCATGGCGCCCACCGGGATCGAATACCACCAGCAACTGTCGTTCATGAAGGCCGGGCTCAAGTTCGCGCAGCGCGTGACCACGGTCAGTCCGAGCTACGCCGCCGAGATCGCGACGCACGAGTTCGGCTTCGGCCTCGACGGTGTGATTCGCGGTCGCGGCGCCGACGTGATCGGCGTGCTCAACGGCGTCGATCGCACGGTGTGGGACCCGGCCACCGATTCCGGCCTGGCGGCGCGCTACAGCGCCAGCCAGTTGAGTGGTAAGGCGCGCTGCAAGCAGGCGCTGCAAGCCGAACTCGGGCTCGCACCCCGTTCCGACGCTCCGGTGTTCGGCGTCGTCAGCCGGCTCACTTCGCAAAAGGGGCTCGACCTGTTGCTCGGCGCGCTGCCCGGCCTGCTGAGGCGCGGGGGCCAACTGGCTTTGCAAGGCACTGGCGACCCGTTGATCGAGGCCGCGTTCGTCGCCGCGGCGAAAGCGCATCCCGGCGAGGTCGCGGTGCGCATTGGATACGACGAGTCGCTGGCCCACCGGTTGATTGCGGGCGCGGACGCGATCGTCGTCCCCTCTCGTTTCGAGCCGTGCGGCCTGACCCAGCTCTACGGCCTGCGCTATGGCAGCCTGCCGGTGGTGCGGCGCGTCGGTGGTCTGGCCGACACCGTCGTCGATGCGAGCGACGACGCGGTGCGCGCCGACCGCGCCACCGGATTCGTCTTCGAGGCGGCGACTTCGCTCGCGCTCGACACCGCGGTCCAGCGTGCGTTCAGCACCTACGCGCAGCCCGAACTCTGGCGGCGCCTGATGCGGCGCGCGATGGCGCAGGATTTCTCGTGGGACGAGGCGGCGCAAAAGTACATCGCGCTGTACACGGGACTGACCAGCGCGCCGCCCTCATCGCGCTGAAGGCGCGTCCGATGCCGTTGGCGTAGGGGGCGATCCGGATCGCGGCTGTGTGCCGTGACGCGAGGCGTCGCCGGGGATTCGGCGAAGCATGAAATCCACTGTCGGCAAGCCGCGCGGGTTTGATTCGCAGTCTGATCTTGGCGAGCGAAGCTTTGGGTGTCATCTGCTCTTGCGCCAGCAGTTTGACCGAATGCGCGAGCGCTCGCAGGAGCGAAATTCCTGCCGACGCCAAGCATCGATTTCGTTGAACAAGTCTGCGGCGCAAACACCGTCGTTCACATCAATCGGCTGAGACCGCACGGGAACGGGCGCCCGCGGCCGATTTGAATTTCGGCTGATGCGGCAGAAGGACGACCTTCGTGATTTGGTGCACGCCACCCATTCGAAAGTCGGCGGCCTTACATCGAGATACCCCCTTGCGACGATCCTTACACCATGATCGTTTCACAAGTCCCGTGACCACGGGGAGCCAGGTTCGGCGATCGATCGCAATCCTCCGCGATGGACGAGGGCCAGGTGATATGGATACTGTTGCCGCTGCGGCGGTTCGAAGGGGGCCATGTGACCATGACTCGAATCGGGATCGTCGGGGTAGGCCCGCGCGGTCTCACCATCCTGGAACGAATCGTCGCCAACGAGAGAGCCCACAAATCGACCGATATCGAGGTCTACCTTTTCGACACCAACCATCCGGGAGTCGGATGCCATGACCCGGAGCAGTCCGAGTACCTGCTGGTGAATACCGTTGCGGGGCAGATCACCCAGTTCTGCGATGCATCGGTGGTGGGAGCCGGGCCGTTGCTGCGCGGCCCTTCCTTTCACGAGTGGTTGCAAGACGAGCGATGCCACAAGCGGGGTGCCTCGCACCAGGTGGCAACGGCTTCGCCGGACGCCTATTACTCCAGAGGGCTGTTCGGCAGATACCTTCATTGGGTCTATCGCTATCTGTGCGGGCTGGCGCCGGCGCACGTCAAGATCTTTTTCATCAAGTCCGAAGTCACACGCGCCGCGCGCATCAGCGATGGCTCGTGGCTGCTCCAGACGAACGATGCGGCGTTTCAGGCGGAATACCTGTTCCTGACGACCGGCCATACAAAAGCCCGGACCGAGGCGAAGGCGTCGGCACCAAGGCGGTCAGATCGGCAAACGGTGGTCATCGGCGACCCGTATCCAGTAGCCAAGAAACTCGCGCGGATCACATCCGACATGACGGTCGCCATCGAGGGCATGGGCTTGACGACCTTCGATGTGCTTGCAGAGTTGACCGTCGGCCGTGGTGGACGATTCGTTGTTTCCGCGATCAGCGGGCAGACAACGTACCTGGCATCGGGCAGGGAACCGCGCATCGTTGCGTTCTCTCGTTCGGGCCTTCCCCTGACAGTTCGCGCAGTCAATCAGAAGGGCGTATCGCTTCAGTATCGCCCGCGCTTCCTGTTCGCCGAAAAAATCCGCGCGTTGCGCTCGACGCGCAAGCTGGATTTCGTGGTCGACGTGCTGCCATTGCTGGTCGCCGACATGGAGTACGCGTACTACGAGGCGTATTGGAAGAAGAAGCACGACCCGCTGTCAGCGATGCTCTTCTGCAACCAGTTCGTCTGCGCGGATGAATACGAGCGTCAGGCTCTCATCGCCCAATACGTTCCGGCGAGCGAACGCTTCTCGTGGGCACGATTGGTCGCTCCAATCCCGCCGGAAGCGCTTGCAACCCTCGAAACATACAGGGGATGGCTCTCGGAACATCTTCGTGCGGATCTTCTCGAGGCAAGGAAGGGCAACCTGGACAGCCCTTTGAAGGCTGCGAGCGATGTCTTGAGGGACTTGCGCGACACGCTGCGCGTCGCGATCGATTTTGGTGGCCTGACGGAAGCCTCTCACCGCTGGCTGCTGTCCGAGTTTGTGCCGATCATGAATCGGGTTGCAGTTGGCCCACCAGCCTCGCGCATCGCCGAAATGCTTGCGCTGATGGACGCCGGGGTGCTCGAGGCGGGCCTCGGGCCGAACGCCAAGTGCGACACCCAGCGGCACGGCGGGCTGATGCGAGTGTCGGGTCAGTGGCCGGAGCACGCCTGTCTCGTCGACGTCTTGATCAAAGCCAGGATCTCGATGCACAGCCCCGAAGACGATGCATCGCCGCTGCTGACGGGCCTTCTGAAGGCTGGGGATCTGCGACTGTTCCGCAACGGTGGTTTCCACCCCGGAGGAATCGAGGTCGACCGCAACTTCAACTGGGTCTCGAAACGTGGTGACCCCGTCGGCAACGCCTGGGCCTTGGGCATCCCGACCGAAGGTGTCAAGTTCTACACGTTCGTCGTTCCCAGGTCGGGTGTGAATTCGACCGCATTGGTCGATGCGGGTCGCGCCGTCAGCAAGATGCTGTCGATGAATTCCGGTCGAGTGCCTGCTGCATCACGTTCACATGAGGGCAATATTCCGACCGAGGAACACGCCTCCGCGTTTGCGTCGCTGAGCGGGGTGCTCTCTTGAACGATCGACCGCTGAATCGCCTCAGTCTTGCAGGGCTGTCGGCAACGTTGATCGGCAACGGTATAGGTCGCTTCGCGTTCATCGCGCTGATGCCCGCATTGGTTCAGGGAGGATGGTTCACGAAGGGGGAAGCGTCGTACCTGAGCGTTTCGACGCTCGTTGGATACGTTCTCGGGGCGTGGATTGCAGACTGGCTCGGCGCGCGATTCCGCGTTTCCACGCTGCTGAGAAGCTCCATGCTCGCATGTTCGCTCAGCTTCTTTGCTTGCGCGTTCGAGGGCGCCGGCATGCCCTGGTACTACGCGTGGCGAGTCGCCGCAGGCTTCTGCGGCGCCCTGCTGATGGTGCTGCCGGCGCCGGCGGTGCTTGCGCAGCACAGTCCTGCAATCCGCGGTCGTGTCAGCGGCATCGTCTTTTCCGGCATAGGCCTGGGCGCTGTCATTTCCGGCGCGTTGGTCCCGATGTTGATCTCGGGCATTGGCTTGGCCGTCATCAGTGCGGGGACGTCGGTGCCGCTCTTTGAGCTTCAGGGAATCACCGGCGCTTGGCTCGGCATGGGTGCCATCTGCCTCGTGCTCACCGCGCTGGCGTGGCAGCAATGGCCTCACGATGCACCGGTGCCCACAGCACCCGGGCCGGGCGCGGGGGCCCTCGCGGCTGGACCCGCGGCGGTGCGCTCGACCGTCTGGCTGGTCGTGGCTGCGCACTCGCTGAATGCCGTGGGCTACCTGGCGCACACCCTGTTCTGGGTTGACTACGTTGTTCGCGAGCTCCACATGTCGCTGGCGCAAGGCGGGTTCTATTGGTCCATGTTCGGATTGGGAGCCGCGATCGGACCGTTGCTGACAGGCAGCCTGGCTGACACGTTCGGCTTGAAACGATGCCTGATCGCAGGCTTCCTGATCAAGTCGTTCAGTGCCGGGCTGCCGTTGCTCAGCAGCCATCCAGCAGCGCTGTTTGCATCCTCGATCCTGATGGGGATTTTCACCCCCGGGATCGTCGCGTTGATCTCGGCGTATCTGCTGGACCGGGTCGGTCCGACACTGCATCGCAGAAATTGGGGCCTCGCGACCTTCGGCTTTGCGATCGCGCAGGCGGCCGCGGGATTTCTGATGGCACTGGCGGCCGTCAGGCTGGATTCGTACCAACCGCTCTTCGTTGTCAGCGCGGTGGCATTGATCGGCTCGATTCTGTGCATTTCGTTGATTCGCGATAAGTCGCCGCGGATCGCCGATGAAAGAAGCCGGGTAGAGCCAGCGTTGATCTCAGTGAATCAGGCGGGCTAGCAGAGTAAGCTCAATGAGCGCTTCGCAGTCGCCGCCAACAAACTCACGTGGGCGGGTTGTTTCCCGCCGCGACCGCATGTCTCGAAAGCCCATCAATTTTCAGTGAGTGCAGAAGGCTTGGTATGAAAAGAACTTTGCTCAGATCACGTCTGGCAGCCGTCGCCGTATCGGGCTCGCTGTGCTGTACTGCTGCAATCGCGCAGATTCGCATCGGACAGACTTCCGGATTCACCGGCCCCGTTGCCGGCTCCGTCGGCGAGATCAATATCGGGGCAAAGCTTTATCTGGATCTGGTCAACGCCGAGGGCGGCGTGGCGGGCCAGCAGATCGAACTCGTTTCGCTCGATGACAAGAATCAAGTCCCGCTCGCCGTCGAGAATGCCAAGCAGCTGATTGCGGACCCCAAGGTTGTCACGCTCTTTTTGACCCGAGGTACCCCGCACGCGCAGGCGATATTGCCGTTGCTGGCAGAGGGTGGTGTGGTGCTGCTCGCCCCATCGACGGGAGCCATGATGTTGCATCAGCCGGTGAACCCATGGGTCTTCAACGTACGAACGACCTATCAGGCAGAGGCGGAGCGCGTCGTGCGTCACCTCGGGATGGGGGGGCTTGACAAGGTCGCGATCTGCTATGTCGACGACTCGTTCGGGTCTGACGCGTTGCAGGGGGCGACAAAGGTGTTCAAAGAGGCGAACAAGATACCCGCTGTGAACCAGGCGATCGACAAGTTCAAGCCAGACTACAGCGCGTGCGTTCAGCAGGTGGTCGCCACCAAGGCGCTCGGCGTGTTGATGATTGGGACGCCTGTGTCGGTCGCCGCTGGCGTCAACGCTTTGCGCGCGGCCGGTTCGATAGTCACTGTCGCCACGCTGTCGAACAACGCAGCGATGGGCTTCGTGAAAGAACTCGCCGGCAATGCGACCGGGGTGGTGGTAAGTCAGGTATTCCCCTCCGAGCGAAAACTCGCGGCGCCGATGATTGCCGAGGCGGCGCGGTTGGCCTCGGCCAAAAATATCAAGCAGCTGACGCCGGCGATGATCGAAGGCTTTGCTGCCGCGAAGGTGCTGGTCATCGGCTTAAGACGCGCTTCAGAGGCTACCAAAGGGACAGTTACTCGAGCCTCGCTCAAGCGGGCCCTGGAAACGTTCCATCGCGTGGATATCGGGGGAGGGATGGGTATGGACCTGAGCTACAGCCCCACCGACCATTCAGGACTGGATTTCGTCGACTTGTCGTACGTCACGACAGAGGGCTGGTTCCGTAGATAGCCTCAACCGGTCGGCGTGACGAGGTGCTCCGTTTTTCACCCGATCTTAGCCGCCAGCCGGTGCCCGCGAACCCGCGCTGTCGCCACGGAGCCTCGAACGCATGATCTCGGCGGCTTCCTCCGGTTCCATGTGCGCTGCGTAAGGCCAGGTCGCCACGGCGTGCTGAACTGCGTTGACAACTTTCATCGACGGCTGAAGTTGCATCAGGTGTGCACCGAAGCGGCCGACCCAGGTCGATCCGGAATGCGAGGGGGCAAAGTCGTCAGTGGTCATGGCGATCGGGCAGTGGCAGGTCGCCAGTGTCCGATCGCCCGCTTTCGCAACGTGTAGGAGCCCACCTGATACTGAAGTCGGAGGCGGTGCAATTTGCACGGCCGCTGCCTCGAACGAGGCAAGCGCTTCTCGGTTGGCAGACCCGGGAAACCGATGTTGCTTCACCCAACCTCGCGCCGGCCGCTGAAGAGATTCGCCGATGCCGCTGCGGCGGTCGCGCTGCGCGGCCAAACTCCCATGTGGGAAGGCTCGCAGCAGTGTTACGACGGAAGCGGAATCGTCAACGCGCGCCGGTCGACTGTCACGAGAAACTCAGTGTGGCTTCCTGTTGCCTCTTCTCACGCGCGTGCATGGCAGCGAGTTCACGCTCGGTCGCTGTCAATTCGTTCGCCAACCGGTCGATTCGCCCCTGGTGCCATGGCTCGGCCTTGTATGCCATCGCCAGTTCCTGCTTCAATCGAATATAGCGTCCCGTCAACTGCTCGAGGTCCATCACTGCGCTCCTATGATGAACCAAGTTTCGCCGATCCTCGCCCGATCGTGTGTCGGACAAAAGGCAATCCGAAACACTCATTCGAGGGGGGTGGCGTTCATCCGGCGAAAACTTCCTGTACCGGCATGTGCGCAACGCGCCTGCGTCGGCCGTAGCTCGAGCGCGCCAGGGGCGTTGCTACTGCAAGCGGCGGAATGCGCTGTAGTGGCGCAACGCTGACTGGGCTTCGCCGAGCTTTTCGTGCAGCCGCGCGGCGTTGTAATGAGCATCGGCGAGTAGCGGCGCCAACTCCAGGCACCGCTCATAGCTTGCCAGCGCGTCCCGATCCCGATGCAGATCCTCGAGCGCGATGGCGCGATTGAAATGAAGAAGGGGAGCCAGCGGACACCGGTGGATTGCCCGGTCGTAGAGTTCGATAGCTTCCGAACATCGGCCGGCCTCGCAAAGCATCGCGCCGAGGTTCACATACGCGTCAATATGGTCAGGAGCCAAGCCCAGCGCCAGGCGGTATGCCTCCTCGGCAGCGGCCGGGTCCTTGTCTTCCAGTCGCTCGCCGTGGGAGAACCACCCGGCCGCGCTGACCGGCGCATGCGACTCTGATACGGGAGCACGCTGCAGGAAGGAAACCGTACCCTGCGTCGAAGCGACCTCGAAATCCATCAGAAGTTGACCGCTCTCGGCTTCCCACTGGGCATCGCCGTCGCGAACCGCGACGTCGTTGCCGATCGCGGTGATGCGAAGCCCGCTCAGCGGCAGTTCCTCGGGCAGCCTCGACTTCAGCTGCTTCAGCGAGCGCAGCATCCTTCGCGCCGGAATGTTCGCGGCCCTCAGGTGGTACGCCGTGCGCAGCAGCACCACGTCCTGGAACGAGAACCGGTACTCGTTGCGATTCCCGCGGACCGGCGACACGAAGCCCGCGCTGATCAAGCTTGAAATGACGCTTCGACCAAGACCGAGCATCTCTTCGATGCTGCGCAACGTGTAGGGTGCCTCGGGCGACGACTTGGTCACTTACGGGCTCGGGTGCGGACGGGTGCGGCGGCGGGCTCTTCGACTTTCGGTGCGCGGCGGACCGCCTTGCGTTCCTTCAATGCGCCGGCCGGGATGACTTCGGCGGGGCTGCTGGCCTTTGCCGACAGGGCCTTGCCGCGCTGCTGACCAAGGCTTGCACGCAGCGCGTCCATCAGGTCGATGACCTGGCCACTGGTGGGCGACTCGGTGTGAGAGGAAGCGACGACCTCCTTGCCGGCAATCTTCTCGTCGATGGCGGCCAGGATGCGCTTTTTTTCCTCGTCTTCGAACTCGCTCGGAGCATAGGTGTCCTGCGAGATCTGGTCGATGAGCTGCAGGGCAAGCGTGAGCTCGGCGGAAGACACGTCGACCTTCTCGATGTTCAGGTCCTTGAGCGACCGGACTTCTTCGGCATAAAGGAGTTGCTGCAACACCAGCCCGTCTTCGGCAACGCGCACCTGCACCACGTACTGCTTAGCCTTCCAGCTCCACCGCGCGAGTGCGCACCGCCCGCTCTGGCGCATCGCGGCCATCAGCAGCGCGTACGGCTTGCCGCCGCGCTTGTCGGGCGCGAGAAAGTAGGCCTTGTCATAGAAGATGGGGTCGACGGATTTCTCCGGGACGAATGCGACGATCTCGATGATGTGACTGGCTGCCTCGTCAAGCGCCTTCAGTTCGTCCGCGGTGAACAGCACGAATCGATCCTTCTCGAATTCGTAGCCCTTGACCATCTCGGCGCGTTCGACCACCTTGCCGTCCTTGTCGGACACGTACTGCTGCTTGACGCGCGAACCGTCCCTGGCCAGTAAATTGAACCTGACCGAAGACGACGATTCGGTGGCCGAGTAGAGCTTCACCGGAATCGACACCAGACCGAAGCTGAGTGTCAACGAAGCGATGGATCGTGCTGCCATGGAAATCCTCCGGACCGGGTTGAACCGCGCAGATGAGCGCCGAAGCGCCAGCATACGGCGTTCCTTTGCCGCGGAAAAGGGCCTGACGCGGCGGGTGTCTCGCTCGGGGCGTCGGCCTACACGGTCGGGGGTAATCCCGCGTGGAGCCACAGCCTCGCTACGGCACGGGTTTGAACGAGAGCAACTTCATCGGCTGCGCCAGCGACTGCCTGGCCTTCCAGTAGCCGGCCCAAGGGTCCTGCGTCTGAAACGACAGGTGCTCTCTTGCGGTGGCAATGGTCCAGTGCCCCCCGCTCTTGATCGATTCGAGCATCTCCCAAGGCACCGGCATCGACACACCCAGACCGGGTCGCGAACGCGCCGAGTAGGCCGCAGCCGTGGTGGCGCCGTGACCGTTTCGCAGGTAGTCGACGAATATCTTGCCGAGCCGGTTCGATGGGCCGCTCCTGGCGACGAATCGTCCGGGAATGACGCGCGCGAGGTGCTGGACGATCGCCTGCGAGAAGCCCTTCACGGTGGCCCAATCGTAGCGGGGCGCCAGCGGCACGACGACATGCAGCCCCTTACCCCCGCTCGTCTTCAGCCACGCTTCGAGACCGATATCCTTCAAAAAGGCTCGTACCAGCACTGCGGCTTCCTGCACGTGCTTCCACGACACACCGTCGCCCGGGTCCAGGTCGAAGACCATTCGGTCCGGCTTGTCGATGTTCCTGACCATCGCATTCCAGGTGTGGAACTCGATGACGTTCATCTGCGCGGCGCCTGCGACGGCCTTTGCGGTGGGCACTTCGAGCAGCGCGTCGTGGCCTGGCCACAGCGCCGGGTTCAGTTCCTTGACGTCGGGGATGCGGAGCTTGTCCAGGTGCTTCTGGAAGAACAGCTCGCCCGCGATGCCGGTGGGGCCGCGGACGAGCGAGCAGGGCCGGCCCTTCAGGTGTGGCACGATCCAGTCGGCCACGCTTTCGTAGTAGCGCACCAGATCGAGCTTGGTCAGACCGGTGCTGGAGTCGATGACCCGCTCCGGGTTCGTCACCTTCGTGACGGCGGCCGCGGAATGCAGCGGAATAACGCCGGCGAGTGCCGACAATCCTTCGCGCACGACTTCCCTGGCTGGTTTGTCGGCCCGCACGCCATCGAAGGTCGCATGGCGGATCTGGCCGTCGGGCGTCCATTCGCTGAAGCTCACCTCGACCACCATCTGCGGCTTGACCCAGCGCTCGCTGCCCGCGGGGCGCTTCGACCAGCGGCCCTTCCTGACGGCCGCATCCGCGACAAAGGGCGTTTCCTTGACCTCCAGTTTGATAAGGCGGCCCTTGATGTCGGAAGCTGTCCTGGCATTCCAACCTGTCCCGACGCTGCCAACCGAAACCAGCTTGCGCCGCGCATCGTAGACACCGAGCAACAGGCTGCCGATTTCGGCTGCGTTCGCGTTGCCGCTGCGGTCGGTGAACCCGCCGACCACGAACTCCTGCCGCTGCCTGCACTTCAGCTTCAGCCACGTCTCGGTACGCGCAGACACGTAGGGCGCGTCGCCTCGCTTCGCGATCAGCCCTTCGAGGTCGAGCTGCCTGGCGGAGTGCAGGATGCTCGCCGGATCCGCTTCGAAATCCGCGCTGAAGCGGATGCGCTCGGTCGGCTTGTCTGCGAGGAAGGTCTGCAACAGTTTGCGGCGTTCGCGCAGTGGCACCTGTCGCAGGTCATGGCCTTCGAAGTACGGAATGTCGAAGACGAAGTAGTTGATGCCGTCGGTTCCCGAGTGGTCGAAGGCGTTCTGAAGTGCGTTGAAGTCGGGTGTTCCGTTGTCGCCCAGCACGACGATCTCCCCGTCGAGCCACGCGGAGGCGAGCCCCAGGCCGGCCAATTCGTTCGCCAGCGCAGGCATCTTGCCCGACCAGTCGTGACCGCCGCGGGTGATGAGACGCGGCACGCCGGCGTCGATGCGCGTCATCAAGCGGTACCCGTCGAACTTGATCTCGAAAATCCAGTCGCCGCTCGCAGGCACCCCGCTGCTCAGCG
>JANMAW010000061.1:0-3047 GCA_031360005.1 Rhizobacter sp. | reverse complement strand
GGCCTTGCTGCTGGATCACCGGCTCGGCCACGCCGAGCTCGTTGACGCGGTTGTGCAGCGTCGTGATGTTCTGCGTGATCGCGGTGTCCTGCACCCGCTTCGCGGCTTCGGGCTTCAGACTGCCGGCGAGCTTGAAGTCGGTGCCTTCGGGTGTCTCGAGCCACTGCAGATCGGGCAGTTGGTCGGCCAACAGGGTGCGCGCACTGGCGAGCGTCTCGCGGTCGCGAAAACGCACCGCCACCGTGTTTCCATCGCGCGTGATGCCGGCGTGGCGCAGATTCTTGTCGCGAAGCAGCGTTCGGATGTCGCCGCTCAACGCCTCGGCCTTCTTGGTCAGCGCCGACTTCATGTCGACTTGCATCAGGAAGTACACGCCGCCCCGCAGGTCCAGGCCGAGAAACATGGGCAATGCCCGTACCGAGGTGAGCCAGCCGGGCGAACGCGACAGCAGGTTCAGCGCGACGATGTAGCTCGGGTTGGCGGCGTCGGGGTTCAGTGCGGCATTGATCGCATCCTTCGCCTTGCGCTGCGCATCGAGGTCAGCGAAGCGTGCCTTCACCGAATTGCCTTCGAACTGGACGAAGTCGGCGCTCAAGCTGGCCTGCGCGAGGATCTTCTCGACGCGCGCTGCCATGGAACTGTCGAGTTTGAGCGTCGCCTTGCCGCTGCTCACCTGCACCGCCGGCGCCTCGCCGAAAAAGTTCGGCAGCGTGTAGATCAACCCGACAAGCAATGCGACGACGAGCAGCGCGTATTTCCAGGCGGGGTAGCGATTCATCAGTTCTTTCCTCTCGATGCGGTCCCGCGCCGAAATGTGCCGATGCCTCCCCGCACCCGCGTGACGGGGCGAGCCACCGGCGATCAACGGCTATCTGGCGACGACTGTGCCCTTTGGCAGTACCTGCACCACGGCACCGCGTTGCACCTGGATCTCGACGCCGGTGGCGATTTCGATGGTCATGAAGCTCTCGCCGATCTTCGAGATCTTGCCCAGCATGCCGCCCGTGGTGACCACCTCATCGCCCTTGGCGAGAGCGTCGATCATGGCCTTGGCCTCTTTTTGGCGCTTCATTTGCGGACGAATCATCACGAAGTACAGCACCACGAACATGAGCACCAGCGGGAGCATGCTGCCCAAGCTGCCGAACGGCGAATCGGAAGATGAAGTGGCGGCGGGCGCGGCTTGCGCGAAGGCTTCGGAAATGAACACGGGTGATTCCTCTTTGGGTTCCGGCACAGTGCCGGAAGCACAGCCTTTCGATTGTAAGTCGCGCCTTCCGGCGGCACCATCGAGCGCGCGAATCCCGCATGCAACCGCCCTGGCAGGCGGGCACCCCAGCGACGCGGGCGACTTGGTTCGCGCCTTTGCCATGCACCTCACGCAAAAACGCCCACTCAGGGTGGGCGCTTCGACACTGGCGATTGCTGCTGCCGTTCGGGAAATCGATGGTTGCGAGGGCAGGATTTGAACCTGCGACCTTTGGGTTATGAGCCCAACGAGCTACCAGACTGCTCCACCTCGCGACTGAGCTTGTGACTGTAGCACAGCACCGTTTCTGGCGCGCGACTCATAGACCGGCCGAGTGCAATGTCTGCAGGAAGCGTTCGCTGTTCTGGAAGCCCGCGACGCGCGCCGCAGCGACCTCACGGCCCTGCGCATCGAAGAAGATCGTGCCCGGCGGGCCGAACAGCTGAAAGCGCTTGAGCAAGGCGCGATCGTCCGCGTTGTTTGCCGTGACGTCGGCCCTGAGGAGCAGGGCGCCATTCATCTTCTTCTTCACCGTCGGGTCGGTGAACGTCAGGCTCTCCATCTCCTTGCACGAGATGCACCAGTCGGCGTAGAAGTCAAGCATCGCCGGTCGGCCGGCGGTGCGCAGCGCCGAATCGAGCTCGGCCACATTGCGCACCGCGGTAAATATGGGCCCGCTTGCGAGCTGGCCGCCGGGGCGCGCACTGAGATGCACCAAGGGCTGCAGCGGGTTCGATCCCCCCGATGCGGCGCCGGCCAGTTGCAACAGACCGCACACCGCGAGAATCGCCGCAAGCGCGCGGCGCCACGGGCTCTTCGTGAAGCCGGCCCGCTGTCCGCCATGGCGGCCAGGCGATACGAGGGATACCGCAGCGCCGATCGCGAGCCCACCCCAGAGCGCGAGCGCCAGCGCTCCGGGAAGCACCGATTGCACGGTCCAGATCGCGACACCGAGCAACAGCAGGCCGAAGAAGCGCTTGACCTCGTCCATCCAGCCGCCGGCACGAGGCAATAACGCGCCGGCCGAGGCGCCGACCAGCAGCAGCGGCACGCTCATCCCGGCCGCGAGTGAAAACAGTGCATTCCCGCCGAGCCACACGTCGCGCGTCTGGCTCAGGTACACGAGGGCACCAGCCAACGGCGCGGCCACACAGGGGCTGACGATCAGGGCCGACACGCCACCCATCGCAAAAACGCTGGCGAGGCGTCCGGCCGGCAGGCGGTGCGAGACCCGGGAGAGGCGCCCGGTGAGTGCCGGCGGCAACTGCAGATCGTAGACGCCGAACATCGACAGGGCCAAAGCCACCAGTCCCGCGGCGAACAACGCCAGAACCCAGGGGTTTTGCAAGGCCGCCGCCAGCCCTTCGCCGGCCAGCCCGGCGGCCACGCCGAGCGCGGTGTAGACCAGCGCCATGCCGAGCGAATAGCTGGCGGCGAGCGCGATGCCGCGGCCACGGGATACCTGCGTGCCGTGGCCGACGATGATCGATGACAGGATCGGCAGCATCGGCAGCACGCAGGGTGTGAGCGACAGCAGGATGCCAGCGACGAAGAACACGCCAACCACCGGCCAGAACCTGCCGCCGCGCAGCGCGCTGTCGATGCCCGCGTCGTCGGCCGCGAAGGTCGGCCTGGCTCGCGCGCTGGCTGAGTCGACGCTGGCATCGGCGCTCGCCACAGCGGGTTGGGCCAGGCTCTCGCTTGCAGCCATCACCCGCACCGAACCGTCGCCGCCGAAGCCGGTCAGCCGCACTTCCACGCCGCGTTGTTGCGGCGGGTAGCACAGGCCCTTGTCGGC
>JANMAW010000051.1:0-8784 GCA_031360005.1 Rhizobacter sp. | reverse complement strand
GCCACGTCGTAGAAGCGCAGCAGCAGGTTGGTGATCGTCGACTTGCCGGCGCCCGATCGGCCGACCAGGCCGATCTTCTCGCCGGGCCGGATGTGCAGCGAGAGCCGGTCGATCACCGGCCGGGCGCGCTCGCCTGACGCTTGCGCGGTGCCTGTCAATGCCGCGCCGTACGCGAACGTGACGTTCTCGAAGCGGATGTCGCCAGCCCGCACCTGCAGCGCGACCGCGTCCGGCTCATCGACCACCGAATGCAGGCGCGACAGCGTGTTCATGCCGTCCTGCACCGTGCCGATGTGCTCGAACAGCGATGCCATCTCCCACATGATCCAGTGCGAGATGCCGTTCAGGCGCAGCGCCATCGCGGTCGCCGCAGCGACCGCACCGATGCCGAGTTGCCCCTGCGACCAGAGCCACAGCGTCGTGCCTGTGGTCGAGATGATCAGCAGCACGCTCAGGCAGTGGTTCACGGTCTCGAAGGCGCTCACCAGCCGCATCTGCTTATAGGCGGTGATCATGAATTCCTGCATCGCCGAGCGCGCGAAGCCGGCCTCGCGCTGCGTGTGCGAGAACAGCTTGACGGTGGCGATGTTGGTGTAGGCGTCGGTGATGCGCCCGGTCATCAGCGAGCGCGCGTCGGCCTGCAGTTGCGACACCCGCCCCATGCGCGGCACGAAGACCCACAGCGCTGTAACATAGAACACGAGCCAGCCGGCGAACGGCAGCAGCAGCCACGCATCGAAGCCGCCAACCACCGCCGCCATCGTCACGAAGTAGATGACAACGAAGACCAGGATGTCGCAGACGATCATCACGACGTCGCGCGCCGCGAGTGCGGTCTGCATCACTTTCGCGGCAATCCGGCCGGCGAACTCGTCCTGATAAAAGCCGAGGCTCTGGCCGAGCATCAGGCGATGAAAGTTCCAGCGCAGCCGCATCGGCAGGTTGCCCGCCAGTGCCTGGTGCTTGAACAGCGTCTGCAACGCGATCAGCAGCGGGCTCGCGCCCAGCACCCCGGCCAGCAACAGCAGGCTGCCGCGCTCCTGTGCCCAGAGCTGCGACGGCTGAACCTTGCTCAGCCAGTCGACGATCCGGCCGAGCATGCCGAACAGCAGCGCCTCGAACACGCCGGTCAGCGCGGTGAACACGATCATCGCCGCGATCGGTCGCCGCGCTCCCTTCGTGCAGGCCCACACGAACGCGAAGAAGCCGCGCGGAGGTACCGCGATGGGCTCGTTCGGATAGGGGTCGAGCAGCTTTTCGAACAGGCCGAACACACGAAACTCCGAGGACGAAGCCGGCGAGGTTATCCGAACCGGCGCGCGCCGCGCGCTACTCGCCTCCTCTACAGCACCGGAAGAATTGCACAGTCGACCTGCCTGTCTTCATGTGCATGCCCGGCTTCGAACAGGGGATTAGGGTTTTCCCTTAGTATTCATGCTTCTTCCACAGCGATTGATCCCCATGTCTTCCCTCCTCCAGTCGATCAAGAACCTTTTCGACATGTCGGCCACCTCGGCCCAGGACCGCGACGAGCAGTACCTGGCCGAATCGGTCGACATCTATGACCTCGAGCGCCGCATGCGCCAGGTCGACTCGGGCCGCCACAACCTGTACGCGATCGGCGCCTACGGCATTTTCATGCGCTGACGGGATCGCGGCGGCAGCCGCAGCGCCGCGACACAGTGCACCGGCCCGGATGTGGCGCCGCTTACATGCTGTCGCAATGAGTTCGGGCAGCGTGAGACATGCGCCACACAGCGCATTGCAGCGTCCTGGAATGCGCAGGTTAACCTCGCCCGACATTGATTCCGGGAACTCCCGCCATGAAGATCTCGCCCACCCTTCGATCGCTGATGTCGGCAACGGCCCTGTCCACTGCTCTGGCCGCGAATGCCGCGGACATCAACACCCTGCAGCTGCTGACGCAAACCGAGTTCCGCGGCTTGTCGGAAGACCTTGGCGCCGCCCTGTCGTTCAAGCCATTGATCCCCGCCGAATCGATGGGAATCACCGGCTTCGACGTGGGGATCGCCGTGACCGGCACGCGGTTGCGAAACCGCGCGGCATTCGAAAAGGCAAGCGCGGGCGCGAGTGTTCCTGCGACCCTGCCGGTACCGACGCTGCGCGTGCACAAGGGGCTGCCGCTCGACATCGATGTCGGCGTGTCCGTCGCGGCCATTCCGTCGAGCAACATTCGCGTCTACGGCGGCGAAGTGCGCTGGGCGATTCTCCCCGGCAGTGCGCTGACACCGGCGCTGGCCGTGCGGGCCAGCGCGTCCAGCCTTGAAGGGGTCGATCAATTGAAGCTGCGCACCGCCGGTCTGGACATCTCGGTCTCGAAGGGATTCGCGATGCTGACGCCGTACGCCGGTGTCGGAATCGTGCGGGTCAGCAGCGAAGGCAGCGCCACCGCCCTTAAGACCCCGGAAAAGTTCAACGAGAACAAGGTGTTCGCCGGCCTGAATGTGAATTTCGGTCTTGTGAACCTGGCATTCGAAGGCGACAGGACCGGCGACGCGACGAGCTACGGAATGAAGTTCGGTCTGCGCTTTTGAGCCCGCGCAAAGCCGGCGTGATACCGCTGGTCCGCAGCGCCGCCGACAACCCCTACTTCCCGGCCCGGCTCTTCTCCCAGCCGCGCAGCGCCGCGAGCGTGTTCTCGACATGCTTGCTCGGGTTCAGGCTCTGGTAGTAGTAGACGATGGAGTTGTCGGGCGCGATCACGTAAGACACTCGGTTGGCGTAGTCGGGCAGAATCATCATCGCTGCATCGTACGACTTGATCACGGTCTTCCCCGCATCAGAGGCGACCGGGAACTTGCCCTGGCAGGCCTGCATCGAGAACTTGACCTGGGTGTCGATGTCATCGGTCGAGATGCCGATCACGGTGGCCCCCAGCGCCTCGAACTTGCCGATCGCCTGCGCAAACTCGTGCGCCTCTGCCGAGCACCCGACCGAAAACGCCGCCGGGAAAAAGTACAGAACCACCGGCCCCTTGGCGAGCGTTTCGGAGAGCGAAAACTTGAACTGCGTGCCGGCGAGTGCGGCGGGCACGCTGAAGTCGGGCGCCTTCTCACCCACATCGAGCGCGGCCCACGCGGGCGAAGTGATCGACAGTGCGGCAAGCACGGATGCCCAAATCGTTTTCATGCTCGACTCCTTGCGCGATCTGAAGTGCAGCATGTTGCCAGAAGCTGCCCTGCACAAAAGCCTACGGAAAAACAGCCCTGCTGGATGCGGATTCGCGCGCAGGCCCCGATGCCGCCCGCCGGCGAATCATCTGTTGCTTTCCGGAACGCCGAGCACGACGAGCGTGCTGCCGAAGCACTGCACGGGAACGGCGGTCCGCTCGACGTGACGGACTTGCGCAACCCGAACCGCTTCGAATGCGGCGCAGCGTTCGCGTCCCGCCGGCCCGGCGCGGGGGCGCCGAGCGCCGCCGAACCTCAGTTGTTCTCGGACAGCTGATCCAGAATCGCCGGGTTCTCCAGCGTCGAGGTGTCCTGCGTGATCGCCTCACCCTTGGCGACCGAGCGCAGCAGGCGCCGCATGATCTTGCCCGAGCGCGTCTTCGGAAGGTTGTCGCCGAAGCGGATGTCCTTCGGTTTCGCGATCGGCCCGATCTCCTTGCCGACCCAGTCGCGCAGTTGCTTGGCGATCGCCTTCGCTTCGGCGCCGGTCGGGCGCGAGCGCTTCAGCACGACGAACGCGCAGATCGCCTCGCCGGTCGTGTCGTCGGGCCGGCCGACCACGGCGGCCTCGGCGACGAGCTCGGTGCACGAGACCAGCGCCGACTCGATCTCCATCGTGCCCATCCGGTGGCCGCTGACGTTGAGCACGTCGTCGATGCGACCGGTGATCGTGAAGTAGCCGGTCTTCGCATCGCGGATCGCGCCGTCCCCGGCGAGGTAGTAGCGGCCCTGGAAGTCCTCCGGGTAATAGCTCTTCTTGTAGCGCTCGGGGTCACCCCAGATCGTGCGGATCATGCTCGGCCACGGCTTCTTGACGACGAGGATGCCGCCCTGCCCCCATGGCACGTCCTTGCCGGTTTCATCGACCACAGCGGCGGCAATGCCGGGGAACGGCAGCGTGCACGATCCCGGAACGAGCGGCGTGGCCCCCGGCAGAGGCGTGATCATGTGGCCGCCGGTTTCGGTCTGCCAGAAGGTATCGACGATCGGGCAGCGCCCACCGCCGATGTGCTTGTGATACCACTCCCATGCGGCCGGGTTGATCGGCTCGCCGACCGAGCCGAGGATGCGAAGGCTGGTCAGGTCGTAGCGGTCCGGGTGCACCGCCGGGTTGCCTTCGGCGGCCTTGATCAGCGAGCGAATCGCGGTCGGCGCGGTGTAGAAGACCGTGCACTTGTGATCCTGGATCATCTTCCAGAACCGGCCGGCATCGGGATAGGTCGGGATGCTCTCGAACACGATCTCGGTTCCGCCGAGCGCGAGCGGGCCGTAGGTGATGTAGGTGTGGCCGGTCACCCAGCCGATGTCGGCGGTGCACCAGAACACGTCGTTCGGCTTCAGGTCGAAGGTCCACTTCGTCGTCAGCGCGGCATGCAGCAGGTAGCCGCCGGTCGAGTGCTGCACGCCCTTGGGCTTGCCGGTCGATCCCGAGGTGTAGAGCAGGAACAGCGGGTGCTCGGCGCCGACCCATTCGGGCTCGCAAGTGGTGGGCTGAGCCTTCACCTCGTCGTGCAGCCAGCGGTCGCGGGCGGCGTCCCAGGCGATCTTGCCGCCGGTGCGCTTGTAGACGATCACGTCGCGCACCGATTCGCAGCCGCCCTGCGCCAGCGCATCGTCGACGATCGACTTCAGCGGCAGCTGCTTGCCGCCGCGCATCTGTTCGTCGGCGGTGATCACCATCACCGCGCCGGTGTCGGCAATGCGGTCGCGCAGACTCTGTGCCGAAAACCCACCGAAAATCACCGTGTGGATCGCGCCGATGCGCGCGCAGGCCTGCATCGCGACGACGCCTTCGATCGACATGCCGAGATAGATCGCGACGCGGTCGCCCTTCTTGACGCCGCGCGTTTTCAGCACATTGGCGAGTTGGCAGGTGCGCGCCAGAAGTTCACGGTAGGTGATCTTCGTGACCTTGCCATCGTCGGCCTCGAAAATGATCGCGACCTTGTCGCCCAGACCCGCCTCGACCTGCCGGTCCAGGCAGTTGTATGAGGCGTTCAGCGTGCCGTCTTCGAACCACTTGAAGAACGGCGCGTCGCTGCTGTCCAGCACCTTGGTGAACGGCGTCTTCCAGCTGAGCAACTCGCGGGCCTGGCGTGCCCAGAATCCCTCGTGGTCGGCGTCGGCCTCGGCGACGAGCTTGTTGTACGCATCCATTCCCGACACGTACGCGCCCTTCATTGCGGCGGCAGACGGCAGGTACACGGTGCTCTCGGATGCGCTCATTCGAAGTCTCCTGGTGGTATTTGCGTTTGGCCGGCACGGCCGGCGGTGGGTCAGGCCGGCGCTTTCATGAAGGGCTTGCTTGCTCTGGCCTCGATGTTGCGCCAACTAGAATTTCCGACAATCGGACAATCCCTCAATTTCCGTCCTCCGAGGCGGCAACGAAAGTACGCATGGCCCAGTCGCCCGAACCTGACGCGTCCAAGCCTGTCCGGCTGAGCCCGCTGCCCAACTTCATCTTCATGAGCCGGTGGCTCCAACTGCCGCTGTACCTTGGGTTGATTCTGGCGCAGTGCGTCTACGTGTTTCATTTCTGGGTCGAGCTGGTGCACCTGGTCGAGGCCGCGTTCGGCAATCAGTCGGCGCTGACGGCGCTGGTGGAGGGCATGGGGTACCAGTTTCCGGCCCTGCACGACGGCGACGGCAAGGTCATCGGCCAGCAGGCGCCGAAGCTCACCGAGACGGTGATCATGCTCGCGGTGCTGGCGCTGATCGACGTCGTGATGATCTCGAACCTGTTGATCATGGTGATCGTCGGCGGCTACGAGACCTTCGTCAGCCGCATGAACCTCGAAGGCCACCCGGACGAACCCGAATGGCTCAGCCACGTGAACGCCTCGGTCCTGAAGGTCAAGCTCGGCACGGCGATCATCGGCATCAGCTCGATCCACCTGCTGAAGACCTTCATCAACGCCGCCAACTACAGCGAGAAGGTGCTGATGTGGCAGACCGTGATCCACATCGCCTTTCTGCTCTCGGCGATCGCGATCGCCTACACCGACAAGCTGCTCGACGCCGCCAAGCACTCGAGCGCGCACTGAGCGCGGCCTGCTGCAGGGCCAGCGGCTCGGTCGCGGCCGGCTGCCGGTGGCGCCAGCCAGCATGGTGCTGCGAAATGCCGGGATGGTCGACCCGCTGTCACGCCTGCAATTCGCGCGCGGTCGGCAGGGTCGACTATGGCAGGCGTGTGATGCGCGGCTGCGGCAGGGGCGCGCGCTCCGCAGGTGCCTTGAGGTAGGCGAGCAGCGCATCGATGTCTTGTACGCCGCCTCGGCGCGCGCCGCCCCCGATCAGCCCGACAAACCCGTCACCGCCTTCGGCAAGGAAGCTGTTGACGGTGATGCGGTACGGCTGCTGCGACACGATGGGCTCGCCGTTCAGGCGCATGTCACGCACGCGGTCGCCGGGCGCCGCGTCCGATTGCCATGTGTAGCTGAAGCCTTCCGACGGCTGCAGCATCCTCGGCTCGCCGCTCGCCGACCTTTGCTGCGCTTCGAGCATGGCCTTGAGTCGGGCACCGCTGAGCGTCATCACCACCAGGCTGTTGCCGAAGGGCTGCATCGTGAACACCTGGCCGAAGGTGACGCGGCAGGGCGGCACGCCGTTGCATTCCAGATCGCCGCGGATGCCGCCCGCGTTCATGAACGCGATCTGCGCCCCGCCCTCTTCCACGGCGCGCGTGGCGGCGAGTTGAGCGTCGGCGATGAGCCGGCCGGCGCTGCTGTCGACCGGGCCGCCGCGGGTGAAGGGGCCCGCGATCGCGCCGACGATTCGTTCGGCCTTCGGCGCCACCGCGGCGGCATAGCGCGCCACCTGTCCGGCGATCGCCGGATCGGGCCGCGTCGTGCGCAGCACCTCGGCATAGGGCGCCGGCAGCGCCGCGGCCAGGCGTTCCCGCAGCGCCGGATCGGTGTTGTCGTTCACGACCGGCAGGTTGATGCTGCGCGTCTGCGCCGGGATGATCTTGCGGGTCACCGGGTCGAGCATCACATCGACGACCGAGATGCCGCGGCCGTACGAGGTCCCCTGAATGATCGTGCGGCCGCCGACGAGACAGCGGTAGCCCTGGTGGGTGTGAGCGGAGAAGATCACGCTGATCTCGGGCACGAGGCGCCGCGCGATGGTGAAGATCGCGCCCTTGGCGTTGGGGCAGCTGGTGTCGTTCCAGTCGCCGCGGTTCTGCGACGTGCCGAGCTCGCCGCCTTCGTGGAACACCGCAATGATCGTCTTCACGCCCTGCGCCCTGAGCTGCTTCGCCGCGCGGTTCACCGCACCCGCCTCGTCGACGAACCGCAACCCGGCCACGCCGGACGGCACGACGATGCTGGGCGTCGTCCGGGTCACCGCACCGATGACTCCGACGCTGATGCCGGCATAGCGCTTGATCGCGTAAGGCGCCAGCACCGGCCGCCCGTGCGTGTCGAGCACATTCGCGCCCAGCATCGGAAAGTGCGCGCCCGGGTACCGGCCGAGCGCGCAGGAGGTGACGTCAGCATCGGGTGGCGTCGGTGCACAGCCGCCGTTCGCAACGCGCCCGAGTTCGGTCGGTCCGGCATCGAACTCGTGGTTGCCGACGGCCCCGACCTCCAGCCCGATCGCGTTCATCACCTCGATGGTGGACTCGTGCCTGAACAGCGTCGACACCAGCGGCGCCGCGCCGAACAGGTCACCGGCCGACAGCATCAGGCTGTGCGGCGCACCGGCCCGCAGCGTCTGAACCAGCCCGGCGAGCGCCGCCGCGCCGCCCACCGCAACGCGCACCGGCCTGGCATCAGCATCTGTCGCCTGCGGGTCGGGAAGCGTCAGGCTCAGGCTCGCAGCTTCGAGGTTGCCGTGGAAATCGTTGATGCCGATCAGCCGCAGCGCCACCGGTTCGGCCGCGAACACGCCGCTGCACAGGCCGAGCGTCGCAGCGAGCAGGAGGCGACGGCAGGCACCGGGAATCTTCATCGGATCAGACTGCGTGGAGTGGAGGACAACATACGGACGAAACGTCGCAAACGCCACGACAGACGTTCGCTCCGGCACGGATCAACCCGCGATCGATTGTCGACCTGGAAGGTCATGCTGGTGAACCGCGGCGGGCCAGCATAGTAGAACGACGCCCTCGTCGCGGAACCCATCGGAACCCACAATCAGCCACGGCTCGCTGAAGGCGCGCGCCACAGCAGCACCATGCCCGTCAGGCCCGCGACCAGCGATCCGCCGAGCACGCCGAGCTTGACCTGGGTGTCGTATTCGGCCGCCTGCCCGGCGAACGCCAAGCCGCCGATGAACAGGCTCATCGTGAAGCCGATGCCGCACAGCACCGACACACCGAGGAACTGGCGCGTGCTCGCGCCCGCCGGGAGCCCTGCGCCGGTGACGCGCATCAGCAGCCACGAGGCGCCGAACACACCCACCGCCTTGCCGAGCACGAGGCCGAGCGCGATGCCCAGCGGGATGCCCTGCGCGAACGTGCCGAGCGACACGCCTTGCAGCGAGACGCCGGCGTTCACGAGCGCGAACATCGGCAGCACCGCAAACGCGACCCAAGGGTGCAGCGCATGCTCGGCGGTTTCCAGCGGCGAGCCGCCGTGCCGGTCTCGCA
>JANMAW010000022.1:0-2561 GCA_031360005.1 Rhizobacter sp. | reverse complement strand
GTTGTGGCTGCGGCCGGGCGCTGGCGCGCCCTTGACCCCGGCTTCGCCGGCGTCAGCCTGCGCCGAAACATCTCTCGCCATCTCAAGATGGCGAGAGATGTTTTCGATCATCACGATCGCGTCGTCGACGACGAAGCCGGTCGCGATGGTCAGCGCCATCAGGCTCAGGTTGTTCAGGCTGTAGCCAAGCAGAACCATCGCACCGCAGGCGCCGATCAGCGAGATCGGCACCGCGATGCTCGCGATCACGGTGGCGCGCAGGCTGCCGAGAAACGCGAAGATCACGAGCACGACCATCACGACCGCGAGCACGAGTTCGATCTCGACGTGCTCGACCGACGCGCGGATCCCGGTCGTGCGATCGGCCAGCACCGCGACGTCGATGCTCGCCGGCAGCGCCTTCTGCAATTCGGGCAGCTGCGCCTTGATCGCGTTGACGGTGGCATTCACGTTCGCGCCGGGCTGACGCTGCACGTTCAGGATGATCGCCGGCGTGTCGTTCGCCCACGCGCCGAGCTTCGTGTTCTCGGCGCTGTCAACGACCTGCGCGACGTCGGTCATGCGCACCGGCGCACCGTTCCTGTACGCGACGATCAGGTTCCTGTAGTCGGCCGCGGTCAGCAGCTGATCGTTCGCGTTGATCGTGTAGGCCCGCTTCGGCCCGTCGAAGCTGCCCTTTGCGCTGTTCGAGTTGGCCGCCGTAATGGCGGTTCGCAACGTGTCGAGGCCGATGCCGTACGACGCCAGCGACTGCGTGTCGGCCTGGATTCGCACGGCCGGACGTTGCCCGCCGCTCAGCGACACCAGCCCGACGCCCGAGACCTGGCTGATCTTCTGCGCGAGGCGCGTGTTGACGAGGTTCTGCACCTCGGTCAGCGGCAGCGTCTGCGACGTGATCGCGAGCGTCAACACCGGCGCGTCGGCCGGATTGACCTTCGCGTAGACCGGCGGCGCCGGCAGGTCGGCCGGCAGCAGCGAGCCGCCGGCGTTGATCGCGGCCTGCACTTCCTGCTCGGCCACATCGAGCGTCTGGCCGAGCGCGAACTGCAACGTGATGATCGACACGCCGGCCGCGCTGGTGGAGCTCATCCGGTCGAGCCCGGCCATCTGGCCGAACTGCCGTTCGAGCGGCGCGGTGACGGTGTGGCTCATCACCTCCGGGCTGGCGCCGGGGTAGAGCGTGCGCACCTGGATCGTCGGGTAATCGACCTGTGGCAACGCCGACAGCGGCAGGAACCTGAAGCCCACCAGCCCGGCGAGCACGACCGCGACCATCAGCAGCGAGGTCGCCACCGGGCGCAGGATGAACGGGCGCGACGGGCTCATCCCGGATCAGTCAGCGCGTGGCGACGCGCGGCCGGAGCGCGCGCCCGAAGCGCGGCGGCCGGGGGCGGAGGCGCCCGATGCCGCGCCCGCGGGCCGGTCCGCCGCGGTCTGCACCCGCGCGCCGTCCTTCAGTCGGTCGGCGCCTTCGGTGATGACCTGTTCGCCCGCTTCGAGACCGATCGTGATCGCGACGGTGTCGACATTCGCCTCACCGCGCGTCACATTGCGCAGCGCGACCGTGCTGTCGCTATTCAGCACGTAGACGAAGTCACCGGTCGGGCCGTGCCGCAGCGCGGTCACCGGCACCACGACCGCGCCGCTGATGGTTCGCAACAGCAGGCGCACGTTGACGAACTGGTTCGGGAACAGGCCGCCGGCGGCGTTCGCGAAGCGGGCCTTCGCCTTGACCGTTCCGGTGGTCGTGTCGGCCAGGTTGTCGAGCGTCGCGAACCTGCCCGAATCGAGCGCTCGGGTGCGGGTGCGGTCCCAGGCATCGACCGGCAGGCTCGCGCCTTCGGCCACGCGCGAATGGACCTCGGGCACGCGGTCCTGCGGGATCGAGAACTCGACGTCGATCGGCGCGACCTGCGTGATCACGGCAACACCATTCGCGTCGCCGGCCGCAATGGTATTGCCGGCATCGAGAGGCCGCAGGCCGACACGCCCGCTCAGAGGCGCGACGATGCGCGCGTAGCTCAAGGTCAACTGCGCACTGCCTTCGTTCGCGCGGTCAATGGCCACGGTACCTTCGAGCTGCTTGACGAGCGCCGCCTGGGTGTCCACGTCCTGGCGCGCGATCGAGTCCTGTTGCAGCAGCGTTCGATAGCGCGCCAACGTGACCCGCGCCGCCTCGAGTTGCGCTTCGTCGCGGATGCGTGCGCCCTGCGCCTGGGCAAGCGCCATCTGGAACGATTCGGGGGCGATGGTCGCGAGCAGATCGCCCTTCTTCACCATCTGGCCTTCCTTGAACAGCACCTGCGTCAGCACGCCGGAGACCTGCGGCCGAACCGTGACCTGGGCGACCGGCGTGACCGTGCCGAGCGCGTCGATCACGACCGGGATGTCGGCGCGCTTCGCGATCGCGGTGCCGACCGTGCTCGCGGCACCGAAGCGCCCGCCGCCCGGACCGCCTGGCCCTCCCCCTCCGGCACCGCCCGGGCCAGCGGGCCCGCCGACCCCTGCGGCGCCCGCGGTCTTCGGCTGGTGCGTCAGGGTCCAGGCCAGCCCGCCGAGCA
>JANMAW010000638.1:0-2683 GCA_031360005.1 Rhizobacter sp. | reverse complement strand
AACTTCATGCGCAGCCAGACGCAGCTCGAAGATGTGTCGTGGTCGCCGGGGCAGCCGCGCTGGGTGGCGCGCACGCAGAACATCGGCGATGCGGTGACGCAGGGCATCGAGATCGAGGCCAAGTTCAGACTCAGCGACCTGGTGGCCGATGCCCCGAAGGTCGATCTGCGCGCCAACGCGAGCCTGTTTCGCTCGCGCGTCAAGGGCGTGCCCGGCCCCGACAACCGGCTCGATCAACAGCCCGACGCCAGTGCCAACCTCGGCGCCGACTACCGCGTGCCCGGGCTGCCGCTCACGCTCGGCGGCAACCTCAACTGGACGCCCGCGTACGACACCCGCGTCAGCGACACGCAGACCGCGTTCCAGGGCCGCAAGGTGGTGGTCGATGCGTACGCGCTGTGGGTCTTCAGCCCGACACTGCAATTGCGGGTGACGGCAAGCAACCTGAATCCGCGCGACTACCTGACCGGCGGCAGTGTCGACGACCTCGGTGCAAACAGTCGTGAAACCTCGATGACGACCGCGCCGACCTACCTCAACGTGCAGCTTCGGCTGGAACTCAAACTCTGAGTACAAACAAGGCAGTGACTTGATGCCAGGCACATGATCTGGAATGTGTCCGATAGGTAGTCAGTCGACGCGAAGGCCAGAACTCAGTCTGACCGGATAATCCATAGAGAAGACCCGATCGATCCGCGGTAGACGTACTTGGCTCGCGCGATTTCTTCGCATTCCCAGGGTTTGCACTTATCCGGTGCGTTCTGGCACGGTGATTGCGCTGGTCACGGTATTCGCAGCATCGTGGCGCGACGGTTCAATCAGAGCCTCATCCAGATCAGGAGACGAACGAATGCCTTCCCTTTTGTCGAATTCGAGCCGCGTCAGAGACGCGTCGCGCCGCGGCGCCTTGTCGATCGTGGCTGCCGCGCTGGCGCTGAGCGCAACGTCGCTCGCGCTGGCGCAGACCAAGGGCGAGATCCGCATCGCTCACGTCTACAGCAAGTCGGGCCCGCTCGAGGCCTACGGTAAGCAGACCCAGACCGGCCTGATGCTCGGGCTGGACTACGCCACCCAAGGCACGATGATGGTCGGCGGCAGACGGTTGACCGTGATCGAGAAGGACGACCAGGGCAAGCCCGACGTCGGCAAGAGCCTGCTGGCCGCGGCCTACGGCGACGACAAGGCCGACATCGCGGTGGGCCCCAGCTCATCGGGCGTCGCGCTCGCGCTGCTGCCGGTGGCCGAGGAGTACAAGAAGATCCTGCTGGTCGAGCCGGCGGTGGCCGACTCGATCACCGGCGACAAGTGGAACAGGTACATCTTCCGCACCGGCCGCAACAGCTCGCAGGACGCGATCAGCAACGCGGTCGCGCAGGACAAGTCCGGCACCAGCATCGCGACGCTGGCACAGGACTACGCGTTCGGCCGTGACGGCGTGAAGGCCTTCAGGGATTCGATCAAGCAGGCGAAGATCGTCCACGAGGAATACCTGCCCACCGGCACAACCGACTTCACCGCCGGCGCCCAGCGCATCATCGACAAGCTCAAGGACCTGCCGGGCCGCAAGGTGATCTGGATCATCTGGGCCGGCGCCGGCAACCCGTTCAAGATCACCGACCTCGACCTGAAGCGCTACAACATCGAGATCGCGACCGGCGGCAACATCATGCCGGCGATGGTGGCGTACAAGCAGTTCCCGGGCATGGAAGGGGCGACGTACTACTACTACGGCATCCCGAAGAACCCGGTCAACGAGTGGCTGGTCGCGAACCACTACAGCAAGTACAAGAGCCCGCCCGACTTCTTCACCGCCGGCGGCATGGCCGCGGGCATCGCGCTGGTCGAGGCGCTGAAGAAGACCAATGGCGACACCAATACCGACCGGCTCATCAGGACCATGGAGGGGATGAGTTTCGAGTCGCCCAAGGGCAGGATGACCTTCCGCAAGGAAGACCATCAGGCGATGCAGAGCATGTACCACTTCAAGATCAAGGCCGATCCGGCATTCGCCTGGGGCGTGCCGGAACTGGTGCGCGAGATCAAGCCCGATGAAATGAACGTTCCGATCCGGAACAAGGCGCCCTAGGGCAGACACCTTCGGTGCTGCCGGCCCGGCGGGTTCGAACGGCGCGTTGGCGCCGAACCGCCGGGGAGTCGCTGCGATGCTTGAAACCAGGAACCTCACCATCCGCTTCGGTGGCCACGTGGCCGTCGACCGCGTAAGTTGTGCCTTCCACCCGGGCACACTCACCGCGATCGTCGGGCCCAACGGCGCCGGCAAGACGACCTACTTCAACCTGATCTCGGGCCAGCTACGCGCGAGCGAAGGGTCGGTGCTGCTCGATGGCGTCGACATCACGCGCGAGGTCGCGTCGGCGCGCACGCATCGCGGCCTCGGGCGTGCGTTCCAGCTCACGCAGCTGTTCCCGCGCCTGTCGGTGCTCGAGAACGTTCGCCTGGCGGTGCAGTCGCGCCGCAGGCAGGGCCTGAACCTGTGGTCGGTGTGGTCGGACCAGCGCAGCACGCTGGAGCGCGCGATGGAGCTGGTCACGCTGGTTGCGCTCGCCGAGCGCGCCGATGCCGCCGCGAGCAGCCTGCCGCACGGTGACCAGCGCAAGCTCGAAGTGGCGATGCTGATGGCACTCGAGCCCGGCGTCTACATGTTCGACGAGCCGACCGCCGG
>JANMAW010000587.1:0-6553 GCA_031360005.1 Rhizobacter sp. | reverse complement strand
CGTTCATCTTCCAGTTGCCGACGACGAGTTTGCGACGCATTCTTGCGGGCTCGGAGAGGGCCGTGATCACCACACGAGAACCAGCTTGCCGATGTGCTGGTTCGACTCCATCAAGGTGTGCGCGGCCGCGGCCTGGTCGGCGGGGAACACCTGGTGGATCACCGGCTTCACGCGCCCGGCTTCGATCCACGGCCAGACCGTCGTGCGCAAGGCTTTCGCGATCGCCGCCTTGAACGCGACCGGGCGCGGCCGCAACGTCGAGCCGGTAATGGTCAGGCGGCGGCGCAACACGAGGCCCGCGTCGATCTGCGCCTCGACGCCCCCTTGCACCGCGATGATCACGAGACGACCGTCTTCGGCCAGACACTTCAGCTCGCGCGCCACGTACGCGCCTGCGACCATGTCGAGGATCACGTCGACGCCGCGCCCGCCAGTGATGCGTTTCACTTCGTCGACGAAATCGCTGCTGCGGTAGTTGATCGCGTGGTCGGCGCCAAGCCGCAGGCACGCGCTGCACTTGTCGTCGCTTCCCGCGGTGGCGATGACGATCGCGCCCGCCGCCTTCGCGATCTGGATCGCGGTCACGCCGATGCCGCTGGTGCCGCCCTGGATCAGCAGCGTCTCGCCCGATTGCAGCCGGGCACGGTCGAACACGTTCGACCAGACGGTGAAACAGGTTTCGGGCAGGCTCGCGGCCTCGACGTCGGTCAGACCCGCGGGCACCGGCAGGCACTGGCCGACCGGCGCGACGCAGAGCTGCGCGTAACCACCACCCGCGACCAGTGCGCAGACGCGATCACCCACCTTCAGACCGGCCTCGCGCAGCGCCGCAGCGTCGCCTTCGACAATGACACCGGCCACTTCGAGACCGGGCAGATCGGATGCCCCGGGCGGCACCGGGTAGAGCCCCTTGCGCTGCAGCACGTCGGGCCGGTTCACACCGGCCGCGCTGACGCGAATCAGCAACTCGCCGGCACCGGCGACAGGCGCGGCGCGCTCGGTCGCGCGCAGCACCTCGGGAGCGCCGTACGACGCGATCTCGATGGCCTTCATGTGCACATCCTCCAACAACGCGGCTGCGGAAGCCGGATCACTCGTGATGCGCAGGCTGCACGTCGCGATCGAGCAGCGCCTTCATCGACAGCTTGACGCGGCCCTTCTCGTCGGTCTCGAGCACCTTGACCCTGACGACCTGACCTTCCTTCAGGAAGTCGGTGACGCGCTCGACGCGCTGGTGCGCGATCTGGCTGATGTGGAGCAGGCCGTCCTTGCCCGGCATCAGGTTCACGAGCGCGCCGAAGTCCAGGATCTTCGTGATGGCGCCTTCGTAGACCTTGCCGACCTCGACCTCGGCGGTGATCTCCTCGATGCGCTTCTTCGCGAACCCGGCCTTGTCGGCATCGGTCGACGCGATCGTGATCGTGCCGTCTTCGCCGATGTCGATCGTGCAGCCGGTCTCTTCGGTCAGCGCGCGGATCGTCGCGCCGCCCTTGCCGATGATGTCGCGGATCTTCTCCGGGTTGATCTTCATCGTGTACAGGCGCGGCGCGAACTGCGAGACCTCGGCCTTCGCGCCGCTCATCGCCTCGAGCATCTTGCCGAGGATGTGCAGCCGCGCTTCCTTGGCCTGCGCCAAGGCGACCTGCATGATTTCCTTCGTGATGCCCTGGATCTTGATGTCCATCTGCAGCGCGGTCACACCCGCGGTGGTGCCTGCCACCTTGAAGTCCATGTCGCCGAGGTGATCCTCATCGCCGAGGATGTCGGTCAGCACCGCGAAGCGATTGCCGTCCTTGATCAGGCCCATCGCGATTCCGGCCACGTGCGCACGCAAGGGCACGCCGGCATCCATCAGCGCGAGGCAGCCGCCGCACACCGACGCCATCGACGACGAACCGTTCGACTCGGTGATCTCGGAGACCACGCGCATCGAGTACGGGAAGTCGGCCTGGCTCGGCAGCACCGCGACGAGCGCGCGCTTGGCCAGGCGGCCGTGGCCGATCTCGCGACGCTTCGGCGTGCCGACGCGGCCGGTTTCGCCGGTCGCGAACGGCGGCATGTTGTAGTGCAGCATGAAGTATTCGGTGAACTCGCCGGCCAGCGCATCGATGCGCTGCGCATCGCGCGCGGTGCCGAGCGTCGCGACGACCAGCGCCTGCGTTTCACCGCGGGTGAAGAGGGCCGAACCGTGCGCGCGCGGCAGCACGCCGTTGCGGATCTCGATCTGGCGCACAGTGCGCGTGTCGCGCCCGTCGATGCGCGGCTCGCCGGCCAGGATCTGGCTGCGCACGATGCGCGCCTCGATGTCGAACAGCACGTTGTCGAGATGGACCTTGTCGAACACCACGCCGTCACCCTGCAGCGACGCGATGGTCGCAGCGGTCACGGCCCGCGTTGCGTGGGTGCGGGCCTGCTTCGAGCGGATCTGGTAAGCGTCGCGCAACGGCTGCTCGGCCAGCGCCACGACCTTCGCGACGAAGGGCTCGTCCTTCGATGGCGCGGTCCAGTCCCAGGCCGGCTTGCCGGCGTCGCGAACCAGTGCGTGAATGGCGTTGATCGCGATGTTGCCCTGCTCGTGACCAAACACGATGCCGCCGAGCATGATTTCCTCGGAAAGCTGCTGTGCCTCGCTTTCGACCATCAGCACGGCGGCTTCGGTGCCGGCGACGATCAGGTCCATCTTCGAATCGAGCAGTTGCGTCTTACCGGGGTTCAGCACGTAGGCGCCGTCGATGTAGCCGACACGCGCCGCGCCGATCGGGCCATTGAACGGAATGCCGGAGATCGCGAGCGCTGCGCTCGAGCCGATCAGCGCGGCGATGTCGGCCGAGACTTCCGGGTTCAGCGACAGCACGTGGATCACGACCTGGACTTCGTTGTAGAAGCCTTCCGGGAACAACGGGCGCAGCGGGCGGTCGATCAGGCGCGAGGTCAGCGTCTCGAGTTCGCTGGGGCGGCCTTCGCGCTTGAAGAAGCTGCCGGGGATCTTGCCGGCGGCGTAGGTCTTCTCGATGTAGTCGACGGTCAGCGGGAAGAAATCCTGGCCCGGCTTCGCGTTCTTGGCGGCGACCACGGTCGCGAGCACCACGGTGTCTTCCATGCTGACGATCACCGCGCCGCCGGACTGGCGCGCGATTTCGCCGGTCTCGAGAGTGACGGTGTGTTGACCCCATTGGAAGGTCTTAGTGGCTTTGTTGAACATGCTCATGCGTGTCTCTCCGGTGGTTGTCGTGTGCCTTCGGGGTGGCACTTGGCACCCGGAACACAGAACGTCGGGCGGGATGCCATTCCAGGGATGCTCGAAGACGAAGCATCGGTGGAATGACACGGCAGCGCCGGCGGTTCTTGCTCCTATCGAACGGTGTGGAAAGGTTGAGGCGTGGATCGACGGAAAAACGAAAAGCCTGTGCTGGTGTGGACTCCAGACAGGCTCTGTCGCTTGATCATCGATTACTTGCGCAGACCCAGCTTCTGGATCAGCGCGGTGTAACGCTCGGCGTCGCGGCCCTTCAGGTAGGCCAGCAGGCTCTTGCGCTGGTTGACCATCTTCAGCAGGCCGCGGCGGCCATGGTGGTCCTTGACGTGAGCCTTGAAGTGCGGCGTCAGGTCGTTGATGCGGGCCGTCAGGATCGCGACCTGCACTTCCGGGGAACCGGTGTCGTTGGCGCCGCGCGCGTTCGCCTTGACGATCTCGGCCTTGTTGATGGTGTCGTTCGACATGTCTCGTTTCCAATTGACTGAAACCGAGCCACCCTGCCGCCGAATCGACGAATCCCAGGAATGCCACGGTTTCGTTAACGCCCCTTCCGCAGTTGGATGAGGGCTCCACTTGCGCACACCGGTGAAACCGACCAGTGGCGTGCCTTGCTTCAGCAACGGGCGGTCGCCCGCCAGCTGAAAAGCCGTTCGATTATAGCCCGATGAAGGCGCGCAGCCGCTCCACCCCCTGCGTCAGCCGCCCCGGATCGCGCGACGCGAAGCACCAGCGCAGCCAGCCTTCGGCCTCGTCGCCGAACGCGACGCCCGGTGCCAGACCGAGCCCGGCTTCGGCCACAAGACGCTTCGCGAACGCGAAGGAGTCGTCCTGCCCGTCGACGCGGAAGAAGGCGTACATCCCGCCCTCGGGCGTCGCGACCTGCAGGCCCGGCAGCGCGGCCAGTTGCGGCAGCAGGATATCGCGGCAATGCTGCAGACGCTGCACCAGCGCGGGAACGAATTCTCCCGCGCCCGCCAACGCTGCGAGACCGGCGCGCTGCACGAAGGTCGGCGCACACGAGGTGTTGAACTCGATCAGTTTGCCGATCGCGGGCACCAATGACGGCGGCATCACCAGCCAGCCGAGGCGCCAGCCTGTCATCAGGAAACTCTTCGAGAAACTGTGCGCAACGACAAGCCGATCGTCCGGTTCGGCAATATCGAGAAAGCTGGGCGCCGCCACAAGGCCGGTTTCGGCGAGGCCAACTCTCGGCGCCTCCAGCCGACCCGTTTTGCCGAGATTCAAGGCAGCGGCAGAAGCGGGCCCGAAGTACACGCGCTCGTAGACCTCGTCGGCGACGATCCAGGTGCCGGTCCGGCGACAGTGCGCGAGGATCGTCTGCTGCTCCGCGCGGCTCAGCGTCCAGCCGGTGGGGTTGTTCGGCGCGTTGATCAGCAGCACGCTGGTGCTGGGCGTAACAGCGTGAAGCAGCGACCCCATGTCGAGCTGCCAGGAACCGCCGCGCACCGTCAATGACACGCGCTTCACGATCGCGCCGAGGATCGCCGGCTGCGCGGTCAGGTTGGGCCACACCGGCACCACTGCGACGACCTCGTCGCCGGGCCCCGCGAGCGCCTGCATCGCGAGCATCAGCGCGTTGACGCCCGACGAGGTGACCGCGATGCGATCCGCGCCCACCGGCGGGTGCAGCGTGCCGGTGTAGGTGGACAGCGCCTCGCGCAACTCGGGCAACCCGAGGTTGTGGGCGTAGAAGGTTTCGCCGTCGTTCAGCGAACGCACCGCGGCGTCGCGGATGAACGCCGGAGTCGGCTCGTCGCTCTCGCCGAACCAGAACGGCAGCACGTCGACGCGGCCCAGTCCGGCGTTGGCGACTTCGCGAATCTTCGAGCCGGGCAGCTGATCGATCACCTGTCTCATCGTTGCTCTTTCATCGGCGATTCATCTCCTCAAGGAAGGGTGCCGAAAACGGCCAGATCAAGGCCCTTGAAAACAAAAATGCCGCTCCAAATTCAGCGGCATGGTTGCTGCACGGTGCAGCGGCGAAACCCGATTGTAGGAGCCTGTCATGTTCGTTCTGCCTCTGTCCCGTTCTGCCCATCGTGCGGTCACCCCGCAATTCAGCCGCGTCGTCGATCGCCTCTTCGACGATTCATTCGACCGTTACTTCGGCGGTGCCGCAGCCGGTGCACCGTCACGCACGCCGGCGCTCGACGTGAGCGAAAGCGACGCCGCGTACACCGTCGTGCTCGACGTGCCGGGCGTCACCCGGGAGCAGTTGAAGGTCTCGGTCGAAGGTCGACGCGTCAGCGTCGAGACCATCGACGCGCCGAAGGTTGAGTCGATCGAAGGCGCACCCACCGAACCGCCGAAGGATCTGGCACCGCGCGTTCTGTACCGCGAGCGTACGGCGCTGCGATTTGCCCGCACCGTGAGCCTGCCGGCCGAAGTGGACCAGTCCGCGTCACAAGCGAAGTTCGAGAACGGCGTCCTGACGTTGACGCTGGCGAAGAAGGTCGCCAGCGGAGCGACGCAATTGCGCATCAACTGATCGACGATCGGGCGAGTGCGAGCGGCCAGCGCGGCAACACGTTGACCGCATAGTCGGTCGACGCCCCGTCGCAGCCGCGCTGCAGGCGCATCGCGGCGGCGAGCGCAATCATCGCGCCGTTGTCGGTGCACAACGCCAGTTCCGGGTAGTGCACGCGAACCTGGCGCTTCGCGCATTCGGCATTCAACTGCTCGCGCAAGTGCGCATTCGCGCCGACGCCGCCCGCCACCACGATGCGCCGGCAGTGTGTTTCGCGCAGCGCCTGCAGCGACTTGCGAACCAGCACGTCGACGATGGCCTGTTGCGTCGAGGCGGCGAGGTGTGCCTTGTCTTGCTCGCAGACATTCGTGCCCAGCTTCAACACCTGGGTACGCACCGCGGTTTTCAAGCCTGCGAACGAGAAGTCGAGATTGCCGCTGTGCAGCAGCGGGCGCGGCAGCTCGAAGGTCGACGCGTCGCCGATCTCTGCCCGACGCTCCAGCGGCGGGCCGCGGGGATAGCTCAGCCCGAGCAGCTTGGGCGTCTTGGCGAAGGCCTCGCCGGCGGCGTCATCGATGGTCTCGCCCAGCAGTTCATAGCGGCCGACGCCATCGACCCGCATCAGCTGCGTGTGGCCGCCCGACACCAGCAGCGCGACGAACGGAAATTCGGGCGGGTCGGCGGAGAGGAACGGCGACAGCAGATGCCCTTCGAGGTGGTGAATTCCGATCACCGGTCGCTCCAGCGCGGCGGCGAGCGCGCAGGCCACGCCCGCGCCCACCAGCAACGCGCCGGCCAGCCCGGGGCCG
>JANMAW010000547.1:0-1600 GCA_031360005.1 Rhizobacter sp. | reverse complement strand
GGCCCGAGCCTGATCGCGTAGGTCGCGACCACTGGCGCAAAGAACGTGACGAGCACGGTGGCGATCGTGCCGGCGACGAACGAGCCGATCGCGGAGGTCGCGAGCGCGGCCCCGGCACGGCCGCTCTTGGCCATCTTGCTGCCCTCCATCGCGGTGACCATGGAGCCGGATTCGCCCGGCGTGTTCAGCAGGATCGAGGTCGTGGAGCCGCCGTACATCGCGCCGTAGTAGATGCCGGCGAAGAAGATCATCGATGCGGTCGGATCGACCTTCAGCGTGATCGGCAGCAGCATCGCGACCGCGGTCGCGGGGCCGATGCCGGGCAGCACGCCGACCGCGGTGCCGATCGTGCACCCGAGCAGGCACCACAACAGGTTGATCGGTGTCCCTGCCGTGATGAAACCCTGCAACAGCTGGTTCCAGATCTCCATCAGGTGCTCCGCCCGTCCGACCCAAGGAAAGCGCGCGCGAGCGAGCGCGAGGCAGCAGCCTTTTCGGGTCCGGCAGTGGAATCAGATAAGCGCGCGGATTCCATCATCACAACCACCCGGTCGACGTCAGGCCCGGCAGGTTGATCGCGAGCAACTGCGTGAACATCCAGTACACCGGCGCCGCGATCGAAAAGCCGATCGCGAAGTCGATCAGCCAGGCTTTCGGGCCAAGGTTCAAGCGGTCTTCGGCCGACTTGAAGCCGCGCACCGCGAGCACGAAGCACAGCGCACAACTCAGGATGAAACCGATTGTCGTGATCAGCGCCGCATTGGCCAGGATGCCGACCGACACCCAGACGAATCCGGGCCAGTGCCCGGTGGCCGCGCCCGACGGCTCCTCCATGTCGCGATAGCCGCCGCTGCGCGCCTCGTAGATCAGGAGTGCGCCGCACAGAAGCAGCGCAAGGCCCACGACCCACGGCAGAAAGTTCGGTCCCACACCGGAGTAGCCGGCATCGGATCTGATCGTCGAGGCGCCTGCCATGAACAGCAAACCCGCGGCCAACGTACCCGCCCCGACCCATGTCTGTGGCGAGCGCATCTCAAATCATGCCGGACTTCGCCATCACCGCGCGCAAACTGGCGAAGTCGTTGTCAACGAAGCTCTCGAACTCGGCGCCGGTCATCAGCGCCGGCGTCCAGCCGTTCTTCTCGAGCGATTCGGACCATGACTTGGACTTCGTGGCCTTGACGATCATCTCGATCAGCGCCTTGCGCTGCTCGGCCGTGATGCCGGGTGCGCCGTAGACGCCGCGCCAGTTGCCGATCACCACGTTGATGCCCTGCTCCTTCAGGGTCGGCGCGTCGAGGCCCTTGATGCGCGTCTCGGAGGTGACCGCGATTGCGCGCATCTTGCCGGTCTTGATGTACTCGGCAAACTCGCTGTAGCCGCTGCCGCCGACCGTGACGTTGCCGCCCAGGATCGCCGCTGTGGCCTCACCGCCGCCACGGAACGCGACATAGTTGATCCTGGCCGGGTCGACGCCGACTTCACGCGCGATCATCGCCGCGGCGATGTGCTCGGTCGATCCGCGCGAACCGCCGCCCCACTTGACGCTGCCCGGGTCCTTCTTCATCTGCTCGACCACGTCCTTCATGGTCTTGAGTGG
>JANMAW010000526.1:0-1842 GCA_031360005.1 Rhizobacter sp. | reverse complement strand
AGCCCGAGCTGGCGTGCCTGCACCATGATCGGTGCGCCCTCGGCGATCAACGCCGACAGCACGATGGCATCGGCGCCGCTGGCCTTGATCTTGGTCAGCTGGGCCTTGAAATCGACATCGCCCTTCGCGAAGGTCTCGGTGGTGGTGACCGGCACCTTCAGGGTCTCGAGGGCCTTCTTGAACGCGTCGTAGCCGCTCTTCGTGAACACGTCGTCGTTGCCGTACAGCACCGCGACCTTCTTGATTCCGGTCTGCTTGATGGCCACCCGAAGGGTTTCGGGCAGCACGTCGGCTTCGGTCACCGAGTTTCGGAACACGAAGTCGCCGATGGAGGTGATGCCGTCGGCGGTGTTCGAGGTGCCGAAGGCCACGACCTTCGCGGCCTGCGCGATCGGGTCGGCGGCCTGTGCCGAGTTCGACAGCGTCGGGCCGAACACCATCAGCACCTTGTCCTGGAAGATCAGCTTCTTGAAGACGTCGATCGCCTGTTCTTTCTTGCCCTGCTCGTCTTCGATCTGCAGCGCGAGTCGGTTGCCCTTCACGCCGCCGGCGGCGTTGATCTCGTCGACCGCGAGCTGCAGGCCGTTGCGGATCGACTGGCCGTACTGACCGGCCGGACCCGAGAGCGCTTCGGCGGCGCCGAGCTTGATGTCGGCGGCCGCCACCGACGTGACGGCGCCTGCGGCGACGAGCGTGCTGATCAGGTGGCGCAGAGTCGAGGAAAATGTCATGTCAATGTCTCCGGACAATATGGAAACCTGCGTGTGGGGCACGCCGGGAAAGCGTCGAGCCGGCCATCGGTCGAAACGGTGTGCGGGATTATCGCGTGGCCTTTCGGGCGCGAAACACCCGGCGAGGGTTCACCCTTGGCCTATCGGGCGGCGGGCGAATCAGGCGCCCGCGATCTTCATCCGCTCGATCAGCACCGAGCCGACGGTCTTGCTGCCCATCGTGTAGGCATCGGCGCCAACCGCGCTGAGGCCCAGGAACATGTCGCGCAGATTGCCGGCGATCGTGACTTCGTGAACCGGGTACTGGATGCGGCCGTTCTCGACCCAGAAACCGGCCGCGCCACGCGAGTAGTCGCCGGTCACATAGTTGACGCCCTGCCCCATCAGCTCGATGACGAACAGGCCGCGGTGCAGCTTCCTGAGCATCGCGTCGAGGTTGTCGCCGCCCGCGGTGAGCCGGCTTGCCAGCGTCAGGTTCTGTGAGCCGCCGGCATGTCCGGTCGTGCGCATGCCGAGCTTGCGCGCCGAATAGGTCGAGAGAAAGTAGCTTTGCACGACGCCGGCGCGCACCACCTCCCGCGCACGCGTGCGTACGCCCTCCTCGTCGAAAGGTGCGCTGCCCTTGCCGCGCCGTTCGTGCGGGTCTTCGTGGATGTCGATGTGCTCGGCGAGCACGCGCTGGCCAAGGCTGTCCTGCAGGAAACTGGTCTTGCGGTAGAGCGCGCCGCCGCTGGTGGCCTGCACGTAGGCGCCCAGCAAGCCCGCCGCGAGCGACGATTCGAACAGCACCGGCACCTCGCAGGTCTTGATCTTGCGCGACTTCAGCCGCGACAGCGCGCGTTCGGCCGCATAGCGCCCGACCGCCTCGGGCGACGCCAGGTCGTCGGCGCAGCGCATCGAGGTGTACCAGGCATCGCGCTGCATGTGGTCGCCGCGGCCGGCGATCGGCGCGACCGACAGCGAGTGGCGCGAGCTCGCGTAGCCGCCGCGAAACCCGCGGCTGCTGCCGGCGAAGAAATGCGACTGCTGCGCCGACACGCCGGCGCCCTCCGAATTGGTGATGCGCGAGTCGACGCCGAGCGCGGCGGATTCGCAACGCAGTGCGATCTGC
>JANMAW010000495.1:0-7859 GCA_031360005.1 Rhizobacter sp. | reverse complement strand
TTGTCGGGCACCGAGCCCGGGTTGTCGAGGTAGGCCTCGTACAACTCTTCGACATACGGTGCATTGCCGCCGAACAGGTACGAATTCGCCCTGGATTCCTGCATCATTTCGCTCACCTTTCACACCGGTTTCCGGTGCGGTAGTGGGTTGAAAAACCTTCCGCGACGCGGCTGCACCACTGGCGGACAAGCGACCCGCCTTGACTGTTGCCAGCAAGGGGAGGGGAAGGAACTTCTTTCAAGTCACGCGCGGGACTTTACCACCCGCGTCCTGCTGATTCGAGGGCGCAAGGGTGGCGTCGCAGACGGTGTCAGCGTGATGTCATCAAGCCCCGATGCGGCGGCGCGCGGCCTGGTACTCGCTCTTGAGGCGCGCGATCAAATCGGCCGCCGGCTGCACGTTCTTGATCGCGCCGATGCCCTGGCCGCAACCCCAGATGTCCTTCCAGGCCTTTTTCGAATCGCCGCCGAAATTCATCTTGCTGGGGTCGCTGTCGGGCAGCTTGTCGGGGTCGAGGCCGGCATTGCGGATCGATCCCTTCAGGTAGTTGCCATGCACGCCGGTGAACAGGTTGCTGTAGACGATGTCATCGCTGCTGCTGTCGACGATCATCTGCTTGTAGCCCTCGATGGCACGCGCCTCGGCGGTGGCGATGAAGGCCGAGCCGATGTAGGCGAAGTCGGCGCCCATGGCCTGCGCGGCCAGCACCGCGCCGCCGCTGGCGATCGAGCCGCTCAGCGCAATCGGGCCATCGAACCATTCGCGGATCTCCTGGATCAGCGCAAACGGGCTCTTCACGCCGGCGTGGCCGCCCGCGCCTGCCGCGACCGCGATCAGCCCGTCGGCCCCCTTCTCGATCGCCTTCCTCGCGAAGAAGTTGTTGATGATGTCGTGCATCACGACACCACCCCAGGCGTGCACCGCATCGTTCACGTCGGTGCGCGCACCGAGCGACGTGATGATGATGGGAACCTTGTATTTGGCGCAGACCTGCATGTCGTGATCGAGCCGGTCATTGCTCTTGTGGACGATCTGGTTGATCGCGAACGGCGCGGCCGGGCGGTCCGGATTCGCGCTGTTCCAGGCCGCAAGCGATCCGGTGATCTCCGCCAGCCATTCGTCGAGCTGGGCGGCGGGGCGCGCGTTGAGCGCGGGCATCGCACCCACCACGCCGGCCTTGCATTGCGCGAGCACCAGCGCGGGGTTGCTGATGATGAACAGCGGCGCGCCGATGATGGGCAACGGCAGGGACGCGAGAACTCCGGGCAAGGCCATTGGCGTGTCTTTCCCCCGCAGCGCGGGTCGATGGGTCGGCGGCACAACGCCGCGGCGGCTCAAAACGAGTCGAGTGCCAGCGCACTGACACTCTCGCCGCCGTCGACGATCGAGTCGCGCAGCCCGGGAGCCTTGCTCAGCAGATGCTCGGCATAGAAGCGCGCGGTGACGACCTTGGCCTGAAGGAAGGCCGCATCGCCCTCGCCCTTCGTGAGCTGGTCTTCGGCAGCGAGGAGCGCGCGCGCCATCTGCCACCCGGCGACGACGTTGCCGGCCAGCATCAGGTACGGCACCGATCCGGCGTACTTCGCGTTCGGGCTTGCGTCGCCGACGACGAAGTCCACCACCTGTTCGAAAGCCTCGCGCCCGGCGCGCAGACGCTTGAGCATCGAGCTTGCCGCCGCACTGCCGTGCCTGGCCAGCTCGCCTTCGGTGATTGCGATCTGTGCGGCGATCGCCTTCGCGGTGCGCCCGCCGTCGCGTGAGGTCTTGCGACCGACCAGGTCGTTGGCCTGGATCGCGGTCGTGCCCTCGTAGATCGACAGGATGCGCGCGTCGCGAAGGTACTGCGCAGCGCCGGTCTCCTCGATGAAACCCATGCCGCCGTGCACCTGCACGCCCAGGTTCGCGACCTCGACGCTCATCTCGGTGCTGTAGCCTTTCACCAGCGGCACCATGAATTCATAGAAGGCCTGGTTGCGCTCGCGCACCTCGGCATCGCGGTGATGGTGCGACGCATCGAAGGCCGCGGCTGCCGTGATCGCCATCGCCCGGCAACCTTCGGTGTAGGCGCGCATTGTCATCAGCATGCGCTTCACGTCGGGGTGGCGGATGATCGGGCCAGCGCCCGGAAGCGAACCGTCGACCGGGCGCGACTGGACGCGCTCCTTCGCAAACGCCGCTGCTTTCTGGTACGCGCGTTCGGCCACCGCGATGCCCTGCATGCCCACCGCATAGCGCGCCGCGTTCATCATGATGAACATGGACTCGAGGCCGCGGTTCTCTGCGCCGATCAGGGCGCCCACCGCACCGCCGTGGTCGCCGAACTGCAACACCGCGGTGGGACTCGCCTTGATGCCCAACTTGTGCTCGATGCTGACGCAGTGCACATCGTTGCGCGCTCCGAGCGAGCCGTCGACATTCACGTTGAACTTGGGCACGATGAACAGGCTGATGCCCTTCACACCCTCGGGCGCGCCGCTCACGCGCGCCAGCACCAGGTGGACGATGTTCGGCGCCATGTCGTGCTCGCCGTAGGTGATGAAGATCTTGGTACCGAACAGCTTGAACGATCCGTCGGGCTGCGGCTCGGCACGCGTGCGCACCTGGGCCAGGTCGGAACCGGCCTGCGACTCGGTCAGGTTCATCGTACCGGTCCACTCGCCCGAGATCATCTTCGGCAGGTAGAGCGCCTGCTGCTCCGGCGAGCCCACCGTGAGCAGGGCCTCGATCGCGCCGTCGGTCAGCAACGGGCAAAGTGCAAAGCTGAGGTTGGCGCTGTTGAGCATTTCGATGCAGGCTGCGCCGATCGTCTTCGGCAAGCCCTGCCCGCCGAAGTCGGCCGGGTGCTGCAGGCCCTGCCAGCCGCCTTCGCCGAACTGGCGAAACGCCTGCTTGAAGCCCGGGGTCGTCGTGACGACGCCGTCCTTCCACGACGAAGGGTTCCGGTCGCCGTCGACGTTCAGTGGCGCCACCACGCCTTCGTTGAACCTCGCGCACTCTTCGAGCACGGCCTGCGCGGTTTCGATGCCGGCGTCCTCGAAGCCGGGCAGCTGCGCGACTTGTTCGAGGCCGGCGAGTTCCTTCATGCAGAACAGCATGTCGTTCACGGGGGCACGGTAGGTCATGGTGGGTCTCCAGATGGAACGAGGGCGCGACAACCTGCGTTGCGCGCCCCCAGAGTCACAGCCCCGTCGGCATTGGAATCAACCCAGTGCCTTCACCAGCTCGGGAATGGCGGTGAACAGGTCGGCTTCAAGGCCGTAGTCGGCCACGCTGAAGATGGGCGCTTCAGGGTCCTTGTTGATCGCGACGATCACCTTGCTGTCCTTCATGCCGGCGAGGTGCTGGATCGCGCCGCTGATGCCGACCGCGACGTAGAGCTGCGGGGCGACGATCTTGCCGGTCTGCCCGACCTGCCAGTCGTTCGGTGCGTAGCCGGCGTCGACCGCGGCGCGGCTCGCACCGAGCGCCGCGCCGAGCCTGTCGGCCAGCGGCGTCAGCACTTCATTGAACTTGTCGCTGCTGGCGAGCGCCCGACCGCCCGAGACGATGATCTTCGCAGCGGTCAGCTCGGGCCGGTCGTTCTTCGCGATCTCGCTGCCGACGAAGGTGGACTTGCCCGAATCGGCCACCGCGGCAACGGCTTCCACCGATGCCGTGCCGCCGGTTGCTGCCGCCGGATCGAAACCCGTGGTGCGTACCGTGATCACCTTGATCGCGTCCAGGCTCTGCACGGTCGCGATCGCGCTGCCCGCGTAGATTGGCCGCTCGAAGGTATCGGCACTGTCGACCTTGGTGATGTCGGAGATTTGCCCAACGTCGAGCTTGGCGGCGACGCGCGGTGCGACGTTCTTGCCCGCGGCCGTGGCCGGGAACAGGATGTGGCTGTAGCTCGACGCCAGCGCGAGCACCTGCGACGCGACGTTCTCGGCCAGACCGTGCGCGAAGTGTTCGCCATCGGCGTGAAGCACTTTCGCGACACCGGCGATCTGCGCCGCCGCCGCCGCAGCGGCGCCCGCATTCGCACCGGCGATCAGCACATGCACATCGCCGCCGCACTTCAACGCGGCCGTCACGGTATTGAGCGTCGCACCCTTGACGGTGCGGTTGTCGTGTTCGGCCACGACCAGAATGTTCGCCAGCGCAACCATCTCAGATCACCTTCGCGTCGTTCTTGAGTTTCGAGACCAGCGTGGCCACGTCGGGCACCTTGATGCCGGCGCTGCGCCTGGGTGGCTCGCTGACCCTCAGCGTTTTCAGGTGCGCCTTGATGTCCACACCGAGGTCGGAAGGCTTGAGCACCTCGAGCGTCTTCTTCTTGGCCTTCATGATGTTGGGCAGGGTCACGTAGCGCGGCTCGTTCAGGCGCAGGTCGGTGGTGATGATGGCTGGCAGCGTCAGCTTCAGGATTTCAGAGCCGCCATCGACCTCGCGGGTGACGCTCACCTGCCCATCGGCGACTTCGACCTTCGAAGCGAAGGTGGCCTGCGGCAAATCAGCCAGCGCGGCGAGCATCTGGCCGGTCTGGTTGCAGTCGTCGTCGATCGCTTGCTTGCCGAGGATCACCAGGCCCGGCTGTTCCCTGTCGAACAGCGCCTTCAGCAGCTTGGCGACCGCCAACGGCTGCAGCTCCTCGGCGGTCTCGACCAGGATCGCGCGGTCGGCGCCGATGGCCATCGCGGTGCGCAGCGTTTCCTGGCATTGCGTGACGCCGCAGGAGACCGCGATCACCTCGGTGACGACGCCCTTCTCCTTCAGACGAACCGCCTCTTCGACGGCGATTTCGTCGAACGGGTTCATGCTCATCTTGACGTTGGCGATGTCGACGCCGGTGCCGTCCGACTTCACCCTGACCTTGACGTTGTAGTCGACGACGCGTTTGACCGGTACGAGAACCTTCATGCAACGGGCTCCTCAGGGCGGGTGATTCGGAGTTTTATTCGGATTCTAGTTCGCGCCTTGGCTCCCCCGGCCATGACACCGCCGCTGGTACCCGGGACGGGCATCGAACCCGTACGCCCTCTTTCGAGAAGCGGCGGATTTTAAGTCCGCTGTGTCTACCGATTTCACCACCCGGGCGCCAGAGATTATCGGCTGCGCACGACTGACGGCGAGCTAAAGGCGCGAGGCAGCGGCTGCGACGAACAGCAGCGAAACGTCGCGCTGCACCGGATCACCAGCGTACACCCTTCGACAACCTGGACGTCGCCCACAAAGCAGCAGACGCGATGCCCGCACCGCACGCAATACCAATTGAGTCGGCGAGAAGGTCGCCCCATTCGGACGAGCGACCCGGTATGAATATTTGCAAGACCTCAATCAGAGCGCCAAAGGCGAGCAATGCGCAGAGCAACAGGACGCGGACGCCACGGTAGGCCTGGAAGCCGAGGTACCCGGAAAATGCCAGCGCCGTGAAGGCCAGCATGTGGTTCAACTTGTCCCAGCCAAAACTGATGCCCGGAGGCGGTCCGGGTGACAGCGCGAGAGAGCCCACCGCGACGAGCAGCAACATGAAAAGCGCTCTCCATGCGCGCGCGGCTGCTACGCTCGCTGCGGTCGCACCGGCAAGTCGCTGAAAGTGAGTCGATGTGGAAGCCATCTGCCTCGACGAGTTTTGTTATCGCGGATATTCCTGCGCCGCTCACCACATGGCCTCATCGGCTGGAATAGAAAACGGCCCGCAAGGGAGCCGTTGCCGCAGGTGGAGGTGGAGGCGCGGCCCGGAGTCGAACCGGGCTGAACGGATTTGCAATCCGGTGCATAACCGCTTTGCTACCGCGCCGCTTGATGCATTCTGCGTAGAAGAAAGGGAAGCACCTGGCTTCCCTTTCTGGAGTCTGGAGCGGGAGAAGAGTCTCGAACTCTCGACCTCAACCTTGGCAAGGTTGCGCTCTACCAACTGAGCTACTCCCGCATGTCCCGCCGATATCGAAAATCAACGGAGCCCGCATTGTAGGTTAAAAAATCAGCCGCTACGCAAGCCGGTTCGTCGCGCTGATCAATGCGTCAGCAACTCCGGGCCGGCCGGCGGCGCTGCCGGCTTTGCCGCTTCCGCGGCGGTCTTCACGGGCTCGTCATCGGGGAGCGGTTGCGGCACCGTTTCGAGCGCCAGTTCGAGCACGCGATCGATCCATTTCACCGGCACGATCTCGAGCTTGTTCTTCACGTTCTCGGGGATCTCCTGCAGATCCTTGACGTTCTCTTCCGGAATGAGCACCGTCGTGATGCCGCCGCGGTGCGCTGCGAGCAGCTTCTCTTTCAGGCCACCGATCGCTGTCACCTCGCCGCGCAACGTGATCTCGCCCGTCATCGCGACGTTGGCCTTGACCGGGATGCCGGTGAGCGCCGACACGAAGGCTGTCGTCATCGCCGCACCCGCGCTCGGGCCGTCCTTCGGCGTCGCGCCATCGGGCACGTGGATGTGCACGTCGCGCTTCTCGAACATCTCGTCCTTGATGCCCAGGCGGCGGGCGCGGCTGCGCACCACGGAGCGTGCGGCTTCGACCGACTCCTTCATCACATCGCCAAGCTGGCCGGTGCGAATGATGTTGCCCTTGCCGGGCATCACCGCCGCTTCGATCGTCAGCAGGTCGCCACCGACCTCGGTCCAGGCGAGGCCGACGACCTGGCCGACCTGGTTCTTCTTCTCGGCCTGGCCGTAGTCGAACTTGCGCACGCCGAGGTAGTCGTTCAGGTTCGCGTCCACGACGACGACCTTGGTCGAAACCTGCTTCAGCTGGATCGCCTTCACCACCTTGCGGCAGATCTTGCTGATTTCGCGCTCTAGCGAACGCACACCGGCTTCCCGCGTGTAGTAGCGCACGATGCCACGCACCGCCGACTCGGTGACCTCCATCTCCTCGTCCTTGACGCCGTTGTTCTTGGCCTGCTTCGGCAACAGGTACTTCAGCGCGATGTTGACCTTCTCGTCTTCGGTGTAGCCAGACAGGCGGATGACTTCCATCCGGTCGAGCAACGCCGGCGGGATGTTCATCGAATTCGAGGTCGCGATGAACATCGTGTCGGACAGGTCGAAATCGACCTCGACATAGTGGTCGCTGAAGGTGTGGTTCTGCTCCGGATCGAGCACCTCGAGCAGCGCACTCGACGGGTCGCCACGGAAGTCCATGCCCAGCTTGTCGATCTCGTCGAGCAGGAACAGCGGGTTCTTCGTGCCGATCTTGGTCAGGCTCTGCAGCACCTTGCCCGGCATCGAGCCGATGTAGGTCCGGCGATGGCCGCGGATCTCGGCTTCGTCGCGCACGCCGCCCAGCGCCATGCGGACGAACTTGCGGCCGGTGGCGCGTGCCACGCTCTGGCCGAGCGAAGTCTTGCCCACCCCCGGCGGGCCGACCAGGCACAGGATCGGCGACTTGACCTTGTCGACGCGCTGCTGCACCGCGAGGTATTCGAGGATTCGATCCTTCACCTTGTCGAGGCCGTAGTGGTCTTCGTTCAGCACCTGCTCGGCGAACGCCAGATCGTGCTTGATCTTCGTCTTCTTCGCCCACGGGAGGTTGACCAGCGTGTCGATGTAGTTGCGGACGACGGTCGCTTCGGCCGACATCGGTGACATCAGCTTCAGCTTCTTGAACTCGGCATCGACCTTCTTGCGCGCCTCTTTCGGCATCTTCGCGGCGATGATCTTCTTCTCGAGCTCTTCCATGTCGGCGCCGTCCTCGCCGTCGCCGAGCTCTTTCTGGATCGCCTTGACCTGCTCGTTCAGGTAGTACTCGCGCTGGCTCTTTTCCATCTGGCGCTTGACGCGGCCGCGGATGCGCTTTTCGACCTGCAGGATGTCGACTTCGTGCTCGAGTTGTTCGAGCAGCTTCTCGAGCCGCTTGTCGACCGCGTACAGGTCG
>JANMAW010000483.1:0-7903 GCA_031360005.1 Rhizobacter sp. | reverse complement strand
ATCTGCGAACGGCGCGGCGTCTCGCACGTCATCGAGGAAACGATGCGTGCCGCCGCCGCGCCGAGCGCGCCGGCATGGCAAACGCGCTGGGAGCGCGCGGTCGAAGCCGCCGGAGTGCCGGTGTTCCGAATGCCCAGCGGCGCAGGCCACGACGCGATGAAGCTGCACGAGGCGATGCCGCAGGCGATGCTGTTCGTGCGCGGCGAGAACGCCGGCATCAGCCACAACCCGCTCGAATCGAGTACGAGCGACGACATGCAGCTCGCGGTCGATGCCTTCATGCACGTTCTGCAACAGATCGCCGACGATTCACGCCACCCCACCGAGACCCAGCGATGACTGCCTACCCAGAACTCGACGCCTGGATCGATGCGCATTTCGACGAAGAGGTGAAGTTCCTGCAGGCGCTGGTGCAGGTGCCGACCGACACTCCGCCCGGCAACAACGCGCCGCATGCCGAGCGCACCGCGGAGCTGCTGAGCGCCTTCGGCTTCGACGCCGAGAAACACGCCGTTCCCGAGTGGGCGCTGAAAGAGTACGGCATGGTCTCGATCACCAACCTGATCGTGCGGCGCCGCTACGGCCCCGGCATCACGATCGCGCTGAACGCGCACGGCGACGTCGTGCCGCCCGGCGAAGGCTGGACGCACGACCCGTACGGCGGCGAGGTCGTCGACGGCAGGCTCTACGGCCGCGCCTCGGCTGTCAGCAAGAGCGACTTCGCGACCTACACGTTCGCGGTTCGCGCGATCGAGACGCTGGCGCCGCAACTCAACGGAGCGGTGGAGCTGCACTTCACCTACGACGAAGAGTTCGGCGGCGAACTCGGCCCCGGCTGGTTGCTGCGCAACAAGCTGACCCGGCCCGACCTGGTGCTCGCCGCCGGCTTCAGCTACCAGGTCGTCACCGCGCACAACGGCTGCCTGCAGATGGAAGTGACGGTGCACGGCCGACAGGCTCACGCGGCGATCCCCGATACCGGTGTCGACGCGCTGAAGGGCGCGGTCGCCATCCTGAATGCGCTGTACCAGCAGAACACGCTGTACAAGAAGATCAGCTCGCAGGTTGCGGGCATCACCCATCCGTACCTGAACGTCGGCCGCATCGAGGGCGGTACCAACACCAACGTCGTTCCTGGCAGGGTCGTGTTGAAGCTCGACCGACGCATGATCCCCGAAGAGAACCCGGCCGAGGTCGAGGCGACGATCCGCCGCGTGATCAACGGGGCCGCCGCCGGGTTCAATCAGAGTGGCCCCGGCATCAGCGTCGAGATCAGGCGTCTGTTGCTGGCCAACGCGCTGCAGCCGTTGCCCGGCAACCGGCCGCTCGTCGATGCGCTGCAGCGCCACGGCGAGCAGGTCTTCGGCGAGCCGATCCCGACCTCGGGCTCGCCGCTGTACACCGACGTGCGCCTCTACGCCGAGGCCGGCGTTCCGGCCGCGATCTACGGCGCCGGGCCGCGCACCGTGTTCGAGTCGAACGCCAAGCGCGCCGACGAACACCTGGTGCTGGAAGACCTGCGCCGCGCGACCAAGGTGGTGGCGCGCTCGTTGTTCGACCTGCTGACGAGCGGCGCCTGATCAGGCTGCGGTGGCGACTCGCTTCGCGCGACGACGGGCTTGCAGCGCCACCGCGGCGAGGCCGAGCGCGAACAGCGCATAGCTCTGCGGCTCGGGCACCTGCAACGTCACGGCAAGCGAGTTGGCGAGCGCGCGGTGGGCCGCAGTGGTCGGATGAATGCCGTCCCAGTACGCGTACTGGCTGCAGTTCGCTCCTGCCACGGCGCCGCAAGCGTCTGTCACGTTCGTCAGGCCGAACGCGGCGGGATTGCCCGCCACCAGCGCGCCGAAGCCGAAGAGGTCGAACGTGGTGACACCGGTTTCAAGCGTCAGGCGTGCCGCGAGTGCATCGTTCATCGCCGTCGCAAGAAAAGACCCGATGCCGACCGCCGCGGGACCGCCGGCGGCGACGGCGGGCGCAAGGCCGATGTTGGGCGCATTCCAGACCACGATGTGCTGCGCACCCGCGGCCTGCAATTCGTCGACGATATCGCCGACGTCATCGGCATAAGCGCTCGCGGCTGCGCCCGCAGTCGCGATCGGATCCGCCCCGCCGAAGATCGCGACAAGCGCTGCGCGCGCGTTGTTGCCGCCCCCCTCGACGACATACAGCGCATCGGCGGGCGCCACACCGCCTGTGGCGCCGAGGAACTGGCCAGCCTGCACGCGCAGGCTGTACGGAAAACCGCCGGGGCCGGGGCCGGGCGTGCCGGTGGTGGCGCCGCCGAACGCGAAATTGCTGCCGCCTCCAAGTGACGGGGCTAGGGGCACACCGATGATCGACGCGAAGTAGGAGGCCCAGACGGGCCCGTTGCTGTAGGTACCGGCCGGCGCGTAGGTGTTTGACGGGACGTAGGTGTTGCCGGTGATGGTCTGCGCCGGGTCGTACAGACCGGCGAGAAAGTTATTGCCGCTGTCCGACAGGCTGTCACCGAAGACGAACATGCCGCTGAACGGCGCAGCCTGCGCCGGCATGCCGCTCGCGGCGGCGATCACGAAAGCACTGACCGACAGCAGCCGGCCGAACGATGAATGACGCATGGTTTTTCCTGGTGCGGGTAACGGTCGTGCCGGCAACTTATCACGCCGCGTGTCGTGGCGTCATGGGGCAGGCACCGGCCGCCGCGCACGACCCCCCGGAATCGGGGGGTCCGGTTGTACTTCAGCACCGGGGGCACCCTGCGCCGCGCAGTCGCACAGGCGCCTCGCCTCAGCGGCTCATCGGAAGTCGGCCGAGACCTGCAACATCAGAGCCGAGTTGCCGAGGAAGTTGAGCTGCGCCGAGTACATCGGCGTGAACTGCCAGCCCACGCTCAACACCGCACCCGGCGAGAAACCTCTGCGGTTGAACGGCACCTTGTTCTCGAAAGGGGGCTTGTAGCCGTACAACACGCCGGCGGTCAACTGCGCGAAAAGCGGATCGTAGTCGGTGAAGTTGTCGAATCGCCGGCCAGCGTACAAGTAGCCGCTGGGCTGGCCGAATGAATTGCGAAACCAGGACGCGCCGACCACGAAACCGTCGGCGCGCTGTTTCTCCAGCCCGAGCATGTAGACGTTCCGATGATCTTCGCTGTAGTGGTAGTGGTGGGTGAAGGGCGAGATCATCACGCGCCAGATGTCGCCCGAAGGTGCGGCATCATGCGCGTCGGGCGCCACGCCGGCCGACGTGGCGGCTTGTGAATGGGTGGCAGACGTGAAGCAACTCGTGACGGAGGCGAAGATCAGTGCAATCCATTTCATGGGCGCGATTGTCGTGAGTTTTCGGACCCGATCCGGGCCGACCTGGCGGTCGGCGTTGCGCAATGCACTGATCTGCGGCATTGCCACAACGCTGCTCGGTTGCGCCTGGTTCGACGCCAAGCAGCGTGAGCTCCTCTACCGACCCACCCCGGGGCAGCCTGCCGATTTCAAGGGCCTGCGAGCGGGCGATGAAGTGTTCACCATGGATGTGCCCGGGGCAGCCCGAGGCAGCATCGATCGCGTGCAGCTGTGGTGGCTGCCGAATGCCGACCGGGACGCGCCGACGTTGCTCTATCTGCACGGCACCTTTCGCAACCTCTACCAGAACTTGCGCAAGGTCGAGGCGCTGCGCGACGCCGGCTTCGCGGTGCTGGCGGTCGAGTACCGCGGCTGGGGCGACAGCAGCCGCATTATTCCGTCCGAGGCCACGATCTACGCCGACGCGAACGTGGCCTGGGCCGAGCTGGCGCGGCGCCAGTCCGAGCCGCGCAAGCGCGTGATCTACGGTCACTCGATGGGCAGCGGCGTCGCGGTCGAGCTGGCGAGCCGCAGGCATGCCGGTATCGACTACGGCGGCCTCATCCTCGAATCGAGCTTCACGCGCCTGCCCGATGTCGCCAAGGCTGCAGGCACCGTCGGCGCGATCGCCTCATGGTTCGCGACGCAGGAATTCGACTCGCTGACGAAGATCGGCAAGGTCGACGCGCCGATCCTGATGATGCACGGCGCGGCCGACAAGACCGTGCCGATCGCGCTGGGCCGACGCCTGTTCGATGCCGCACCGGCGGGCGCGCGCTGGGTCGAGTTCCCGACCGGTTCGCACAGCGGGCTGGACCGTGAGGCGCCCGAGACGTACCGCGAGGCGGTGCGTGGCCTGATTCAGAAACTTGGCTGACGCGATGACCTTGCCAAACCCGTCCTGGCCTCGACCTGCAACCCGCCCGATGAATTCCCTTCGCCCCGCGCCACCAGGCCCCGACCCGACGCCCGAGCAGATGCGGCGCCACCTGCGCGCGGCGAACGCCGTCGGGCGGCGTGCACTGGCCGCCGGCCACCACCCGTTCGGCGCGGTGCTCGTCGGCCCCGACCACGAGACGGTATGGGCCGAGCAGGGCAATCTCGACACCGTGAACCACGCCGAGGCCGTGCTGGCCCGCGCGGCCGCGCGCAACTGGAGCGCCGATGCGTTGTGGGGCTGCACGCTCTACACCACGGTCGAGCCCTGTTGCATGTGCGCCGGCACGCACTACTGGGCGAACATCGGCCGGCTGGTCTACGGCATGGCAGAGCGCCGCCTGCTCGAGCTCACCGGCAATCACCCCGGCAACCCGACGCTCGACCTGCCCTGCCGCGAGGTCTTCGCGCGCGGCCAGAAAGACATCCGTGTCTGGGGGCCGGTACCGGAGGTCGAGGCGGAGATCGCCGCGCTGCACATCGATTTCTGGACGCGCGACGCGAGCTGATGGGCTGGACCGGATCGCTGCAACTCGGCTATCGGCGCGATGTGCTTCGCGATGAACCGCGCACCGTGCTGCACGACCGCCACGATGGCCCGCTGCGCGTGCTCGCGAGCCTGTACCCCGAAGCAGCCGCGGTATGCCACAACGTGTTGGTGCACCCGCCGGGCGGGCTGGTCGGTGGCGACGAACTCGATATCGACGTAGCGCTCGCCGCCGGCGCGCATGCACTCATCACGACACCGGGTGCGACGCGTTACTACCGCAGCACCGGTGCGCCGGCGACGCAGCATGTGCGCGCCACGCTGGCCGAGGGCGCGCGGCTCGAATGGCTGCCGCTGGAGACGATCGCCTACAGCGGCTGCATCGGCGAAAACCTGCTGCGCTTCGAGCTCGCACCCGGCGCCGAGATGATCGGCTGGGATGTGCTCGCGCTCGGCCTGCCGGCATCCGACCAAGCCTTCGCGCGCGGCAGCTTCAGGCAGGGCATCGAGCTGCCCGGCCGCTGGCTCGAGCGCGCGCTGCTCGACGCGAGCGACACGCGCCTGCTCGACTCTCCGCTCGGCTGGGCCGGGCACCGCGTGCTTGGAACGCTGTGGTTCGCCAGCGGCGCGGCGCTGCCCGCGGCCCGGCGCGAATCGTTGCTCGAGGCGGCGCGCACCGAGACCATCGGCGATGCATTGCAGCGCAGCGCCGGCGCCACCGCGGTGCATGACGACGTGATCGTGCTGCGCGTGCTCGCGCCGCGCGTCGAGCCGGCGATGGCGCTGCTGGCCCGCGTCTGGGCCAGGTGGCGCGACGCAGCGTGGCAGTTGCCCGCCTGTGTGCCGCGGGTCTGGCGGACCTGACGACGATCGATCCCGGTGCGTGACTTCGTACGCAGCGCCGCAATGTGTTACCTGCATCGGGCGCACGTCGCGTCTCGGATCCTGCCTAGACTTTTGCGCATGCACCCCGAACACCGGAACCGCGCCGCAAGGTTCATCGCCCGCGACGCTGCGGCAATCGCATGGATCGCCCTGTCGCCGCTGCTTTGCGCGCAGGCGCAAGCCCAGTCGGAGCCCCACTCGATACAGAAGTGCCGCATCGACGGTCGCATCGTGTTCCAGGCGTCGCCCTGCCCGCTCGAGGCTCGACCGGCCGCGTCGGCACCGAAGGCAACCGCCACGTCGAGACCGAAGGCGGCGGCCGACGAAGCATCCGGCCCGCCGAAGAAAAGGGTCCTGGCCGACCTGTTGCGCGAACGTGAAGCAGCCGAGCGCGGGCCGCCCGCGGCGACCGAAAACCACGGCGACGGCGAGAAGGTCCTGCGCGCACGGATGGGCGCGCTGTAGGCGACGGCCCCTCAGTCGTTCGCGAAGCTGTAGGGCCCGCCGCGTAAGAGCGCCTGCCGGTACGCCGGCCGCGCATGGATGCGCTTTAGAAACGCCATCAGACGCGGCCGGCTCGCGTCGAGCCCGGCACGCATCGCCGCGGCTTCGACCGGGAAGCTCATCTGGATGTCGGCGGCGCTGAACTCGTCGCCGGCGAACCATTCGCTCCGGCCCAGCTCGCCCTCCATGAAATCGAGCTGGCGCTTCAGGTTCGGCTCGACCATCGTCGCGAGCACCCTGGCCGAGATTGCGCGCGCGACCGGCTTCACGAAGAACGGCATCGGCGTCTGCGGGATGCGGTCGAAGATCAGCTTCAGCAGCAGCGGCGGCATCGCCGACCCTTCGGCGAAGTGCATCCAGTAGCGCCAGCGCTGCCTCTCCTTGGTCCCGATCGGCGGTGCGAGCCGGCCGTTGCCGTAGCGCTCGACCAGATACTCGACGATCGCGCCCGATTCGGCCACCGTGAAGCCGTCATCGGTGATCACGGGCGACTTGCCGAGCGGGTGCACTTGTGTCAGCGCGGGTGGCGCGAGCATGGTCTTCGGGTCGCGCTGGTACTTCGTGATCTCGTACGGCAGGCCGAGCTCTTCGAGCAGCCACAGCACGCGCTGCGAGCGCGAGTTGTTCAGGTGGTGGACGGTGATCATCGGTCGCTTCGCTGCGTGTTCCAGATGGACGCGATTGTGACCGTGTGATCGCGGGCGTGCGGCACCGGCGACCACGGCTTCGAAGACACGTGAATCATCGAGCACCGGCCGCCGAACCTACGGTGCGGGCAACGGATCTGCCGGTGAACGATGCCTCGTCGAAGGTCAAGCACAGAATGTTTGCGGCCATTCAGAGTCGGTGGTCGAGTGCGGGCTTACGACCCGGTCCGGTCACCCAGCTGGCCAATTGACCTTTCCGGAAGCGGGCATTGCCATCGACCAATTCGCGAGTTCAAGGGCCCGTAACATGCGTGGTTTGCGCTCGACTGCCAAGCGCTGCGGTGTACGTACTCATGCTGCGCCCATGAGGCGCTGCGCCACTGCCAGCGGCCGCGCCAGCTGCGCGACGGCGAGGCCCTCGAAGAACGGCCGCACCGAGCGCTCGCGCAAGGCTTGCACCCGCCGTTGCTACCAGCAGGCCCCCAGGCATACATTACATACGAGCTTGCGCGGCACCGGTCTTCGACTGTAGATTTGCCGTCCAACATTCCACCCCTGGGAGGGAAACCATGATTTCGTTCAAGCGCCGGCAAATCGTCGCCGGCATTGGCGCAGCTTTCGCAACCGGAACCATCGGCTCCATGGCCCGCGCCGCGATGGGTCCGGACGACAAGTTCGACCTCGTCATCAAGGGTGGTGAAGTCCTCGACCCCAGCCAGGGGCTGCGCGGCAAACGGGACATCGGCGTGCGCTACGGGCGGATCGAGGCGCTCGAGGCCGACATCTCCGCAGCGCGCGCCAATCGGGTCATGAATGCCGCGGGCCGGCTCGTCGTGCCGGGCCTCATCGACCTGCACGCGCACGTCTTCACCAGTGGCATCGGCATCCCGGCCGACGAGTTGGTGCTTTACCAGGGCACCACCACCGCGGTGTCCGCGGGCGACGCGGGCGCTAGCACCTTCGCCACCTACCGGCGGTACGCGACAGCGCAGTCGCGCACGCGAATCTTCGCCTTCGTGCACATCGCCAACATCGGCCTGTCGGCGTTCCCGGTCGGCGAGCTGTTCAACATCGACTTCGCGCAAACTGAAGCTGCGGCGAAGACCCTCGCGGAAAACGCCGACTTC
>JANMAW010000407.1:0-6904 GCA_031360005.1 Rhizobacter sp. | reverse complement strand
CAAGCGTCTGGCCGGCAAGGAATGTCTCGACTGCGGCAGCACTGTCCTGCGCCGGCACGGTTGCGCTTCTGAACCGCCTGCGGCGATGTCCGGCAGTCCGGCTGGCAACGGCGTCTACCGCGGCCACGGGTACTTCGGCGGGCCCACCCCGGCCAGCGCTTCGAGCGCCGAGCCGACACCAGACGAGCTGGGCAACGCGCCCAGGATCTTCTTGAACAGCGACTGGTACGCTGCGACGGCGTCAAAACCTGCGAGCGGGTCGCGGTTGGTCAGGAATGCGCGGTCGAGCTCGTCCCAGTCGTCGACGCCGAGCACCGCCTCGGCAAGCGGCAGCACCTCGGTTTCCTCGATGTGCATGTGCTCGAGGTAGAAGCGCACGTACAGGGTCATTGCGGTCTCGAAAGTCGCGCGCCGCGGCTCGCGCTGGTCGCTCTCGCCCATCATCTCGAAGCCGAGCAGGGCGTGTTCCAGCTCGCGGATCGCATGCTCGCCGCGTGCGTGGTCGCGGTCGAGCCGAACGAGCACGGCGTCGCTGTGCGCACCGTGCCCGCGCAGCTTCGGGAAAAGCAGTCGGCTTTCCTTCGGGTGGTGGAGCTTCTCGGGAAACTCGTCGACGTAGAACAGCATGGCCCGCAACGCGTCGAAGTCCGGCAGCGTGCCGCGCCGCCGGTGGTCGCCGAGCAGCAGCAAGATCGAGCGCAGCATGGCCGACAGCGCCTGATGTTCATGCCGGATGATGGTGAGGCTGGCGTGCGTCACGGTGGGGTCTCCTCCTCGAATTGACCCGCAAAGCGTCGTCTGATTGCAGGGAGAGTGACTTGATGCAGGTCAACGGACTGCGAGGCCTCGCTGCCCGCCACTTGACATGGCGCAAGCCTCCTCCCATCAATTCCGGCGACGCTCCGAGGGCAACGCGGATCATTGACGCCGGTGCCATGCGACGCGGGCGCACCCGAGGTGCGGGGCCGGGGCTCGAACGGGAGGTTTCGCATGACACACGCCACGACCCGAATCATTCGCGAAGAGCATGCTGCGCTCTCGGCCATGCTGCGTTCGATCCTGCTGCTGCTGGATCAGCATCACCGACAACGCACGCTTCCCGACTTCGCCGCGTTGCGCGCGATGCTCTTCTATGTCGACGAGTTTCCGGAGAAACGCCACCACCGCAAGGAGACGGAGCTGCTGTTTCCCAGGCTGCGCGCACGCTCACCGTTGTCGCGCGACGTGATGGATCATCTTGACGGCGAGCACGCCAGCGGCGAACGAAGGATCCGCGACCTCGAACACGCTCTGCTCGGTTTCGAGATGATGGGTGAGCCACGGCGTCAGGCGTTCGAACACGCCGCCGAAGGCTACGTGAGCTTCTACCTCGCCCACATGGCGATGGAAGAGCAGCAGATCCTGCCACTGGCCGACCAGGTGCTGACCGACGACGACTGGGCCGAGCTCGACAAGGCGTTCGGCGCCAACCGCGACCCGTTGACCGGGCACGAGCCCGAGGCGGACTATCGCGCGCTCTTCACCCGCATCGTCAACATGGTGCCCGCGCCGATCGGACTCGGGCCGGCAGGCCGATGACTTTCGCTCCAGCCGGTGGCGAGCGGTAGAGGTGGAACGCCCCTGCCCCCTGCGAAGCGCGGGCGCAGGCATCGACTGTGGTTCTGCGCCCGATCCCCGCGCACGGAGGCGACCTGAATTCGAGTGGGGATCAACGACGATTCTGCCGGGGGCGCCGATAAGGGCGCGGTCAATGCCGCCCGTATGCGGTCCATGAACTTCGGGTCCACCGATCCACTCGTCTTCGTGCTGCGCGCGACGACGCGACCGTCCGTGTCCAGCAGCGCCAGGACACCTGTGTGATTGAGTTCGCCGTCGGCGAGCGTCCGGTAGCGCACGCCGAGTAACGCGGCGATCGCGCGCACGTCTGTCGGCCGGGGTTGCCCCAGGGTCCAGCGGGTGAGGTCGAGGCTGCGCTGGTCGGCCACAGCCTTGAGCGCGGTCGGGTCGTCGCGTTGCGGATCGAGGCTGATCATCAACACCCCCATGCGCATCCTGTCCGAAGGCGTCAGTTGGCCGTCCAGGTCGAGCACGGTGTCGATGATCGTCGGGCAGATGAATTTGCACGAGGTGTAGAACATGACCACCAGTTGCGCACGGCCGCGCTTCGAAGCCAGCGTCAGTCGACGCCCGGACTGGTCGGTGAGCGATGCATCGATCTGGTAGATGGAGTCGCGCGGCAATGGCGCCGGGCCGGCCTGCACCGCCATTGCGGCGGCCAGAAGCAGTGGCAGAGCTCGGGCAGATGCTGTATTTCCACCTGTCGCTGCTCCAGCAGGCGCAGGCGGCGAAGGTGCTGATCGCGATGTTCGGATTGGTGCTGCTCGTCGAGTCGGTCAGCGCGCATGTGCGGCGCGGGTTGGCGCCCGCGCATGCGTGAATCCAAACCGCCAGTGCGCGCGTAGGATTGATCAAGTATTCTGATGCCGTGTCCATGCCCGACAAAACCCTCACCAGTCGCTCCGTCCGCCATCTGCTGGCGTGGCTGCTTGCACTGGTCTTGCCGCTGCAAGGCACGGCCGTGGGTGTCTTCACCGTGATGGGGCCTGCGCACATCCACGAGCCCGCGGACGCTTCATGGGTGCTGACCGACTTTCGTCGCTGGAAGCCGAGCCCCGTGCGCGAGACCGAAGTGTTTGCGCTCTTGGGGCATTCCCATGGCGCCGCCTCGCCGCAACGTCACTATCACGCCTACGACGATCGCAGTGTCGTTCGCACTCGCGATGACGGGCCGTTGAACAGCCCGGATGCCGACGAAGGTCCGAGCGCAAGCGCCTCGCTCGCATCCGTACTCGCGCTGCTGCCCGCGTTCACCGGTTGGGGTTCGCCGCAAGAGCGTGTGTCCGCACTCGCGTGGCGTGCGCTCTGGACGCCGCTGACGGGCTTCGTCGAACCCCTCGATCGTCCGCCCAAGCTCGGGTAAGGCCGCTGCGCGATCGTGGCGGGGGGCGGACAGGGGCACGTTGTGTTTCCTTGGCTGCGACCCGACCGGTCCACCAGCTCGGTCCGCCACCCCCGCGCCCGCTTGCCGCTGACACGGCGAGCACTCGCTGCCTGAGTCCGTTCGGTCTGCGCACAGATCCCTCTGTCGACAGACCGCCAGATGCACACGAGGCAGGCACGGATCGCGCGGCCTCATCACCTCCCGACGAGTTCGGCATCGGCGTGCGCATGCATCGTTGGTCGCCGAGCTCCGCCGACGTTGCCACGTCGGCTCTGGTCTGCACCAAGCCTTGATGGAACTCCACCATGAACCGAAACCTTTTCCGCGGCCCGCTCGAGCGCGCCGCCCTTCAGTCGCATGCATCGCGTCTTCGACGCGGTGCCGACAACGTCCGACTCCAAGCGTCGGCATCGAACCAGCACCTGACAAACTTTTGTTGGATGGACCAGACGGAGTGCCGCCGCAGACGCTTGCCGCAGTCGTCGCGCCAACGGGTCGTCTGCGTCGTGATCGCGGCCCTTTGTAGTTCGACGGCATGGGCCGGCGGCGAGCAGGTGCTGGAAAAAGTCGTAGTGACCGGTACCGCGACGAATCTCGTGGGTGTTGCCGATTCTGCGAATGTCGGCACCGTCACCAAGCAGCAGCTGGAAGCCCGCACCGTCTATCGGCCCGGTGAATTGCTCGAAGCGACGCCAGGGCTCATCGTCAGCCAGCACAGCGGCGAAGGCAAGGCCAACCAGTTCTACCTGCGTGGCTTCAACCTCGATCACGGCACCGACCTGCGGACGACCGTCGATGGCATGCTGGTCAATCAGCGCTCGCATGCCCACGGACAAGGCTGGACCGACCTGAACTTCATGATTCCGGAACTGGCAACGGGACTGGAGTACCGCAAGGGCCCGTACTACGCCAGCGAAGGCGATTTCTCGTCGGCAGGTGCCGTCAGGGTCAAGTATGCGGACACGCTCGAACAAGGCATTGCGAGTGTCGGATTCGGTCAGAACGGCTTTCGCCGCGTGCTGCTCGCAGACGCTCCCAGGTTCGCCGCGGGCAACCTGCTGTATGCGCTGGAGGCGATGCACAACGACGGCCCGTTCGTCCACCCGGATGACTACGGCAAGTTGAATGGCGTGCTGCGCTACAGCGAAGGCAACGCGGCCAACGGCTTCAACGTCTCCGCGATGGGCTATCGCGCCAAATGGAATTCGACCGATCAGATTCCCGCGCGTGCCGTCGATGCCGGCCAACTTGGGCGCTTCGACGCGATCGACCCGAGCGATGGCGGAGAGGCGCATCGCTACAGCCTGTCGGGCGCCTGGCGCCGCAGCGATGCAAATTCGTCGACCAGCGTCAATGCCTACCTGATCGACTGGCAGCTGAAGCTGTTCTCGAACTTCACTTACTTCCTCGACGACCCGGTCAACGGCGACCAGTTCAGCCAGCCCGACCGTCGACGCACGATCGGGCTGAATGCCAGCCACACCTGGGAGATGACGGGCTTGGGCAGCGAGTCGGAGAACACCATCGGCGTGCAGTTCCAGAACGACAACATCTTCAACGCACTGCTGAGCACCAAAGACCGCCAGACCTTGTCGACCACGCGGCTCGACCACATCGTCGAAACGAGCCTCGGCGTGTATGCCGAGAACGCCACCCGCTGGGCGCCGTGGTTCAGAACCGTCGCAGGGGTGCGTGCGGACACATACCGCTTCGACGTGAAGAGCGACAACCCCGCCAACTCCGGCAAGGTGAACGCGACGATCGCGAATCCCAAACTCGGATTGATCTTCGGGCCGTGGCGCGATACGGAGTTCTACGTCAACCTTGGCGGTGGCTTCCACAGCAACGACGCCCGCGGTACGACCTTGACCGTGGATCCGAAGAGCGGCGCAGCTGCAGACAAGGTTCCGGCGCTGGTGCGGGCGAAGGGAATCGAACTCGGGGTGCGCACGGCGCTGCTGCCGGGACTGCAAACGTCGTTGTCGATCTATCGGCTCGACTTCGGCTCCGAACTGATCTTCGCCGGCGATGCGGGAACCACCGAGGCAGGCCGCCCGAGTCGTCGGACCGGCTTCGAGCTGGCGAACTACTACAAGCTCTCGGATTGGCTCACGGTCGACGCCGACCTCGCTTTCGCGCGCGCCCGCTTCCGCGACAACGACCCTGACGGCATCGGCTTGCGAATTCCGGGTTCGGTGGAAGGCGTGGCTTCGCTTGCGTTGGCGGTCGACCACCTCGGACCCTGGTTCGGCGCCGTGCAGTTCCGCTACTTCGGCCCACGGCCGCTGATCGAAGACAACAGCGTTCGCTCGTCCAGCACCGCAACGATCAATGGCCGGATCGGCTACAAGATCAGTCCTCGAATGCGGGTCGAGCTGGAAGGCTTCAACCTGACCAACCGCCAGGCGTCGGCCATCGACTACTACTACACCTCGCGCCTGCCGGGCGAGCCCGCGGCCGGGGTCAACGACATCCACTTGCACCCGATCGAATCGCGATCGTTCCGCGTGACTGTTGCGCTGAATTTCTAGGGTCAGAACCTCCGGGCGTCCGCTTTCGTTGAGTCGGAGTATCGGCAAGGGATCGGGTGGCAAGCACGCCCGAATCAGACATCGATGCCAGCCCAGCGCAACAACCGCCCGGTCTCGAACAGAGGCAGCCCCATGATCCCCGAGTAGCTGCCGTCGATGCGCTCGACCCACGCCGACACCGCGCTCTGGATCGCATAGGCGCCGGCCTTGCCGAACGGCTCGCCGGCGGCCACGTAGGCCTCGATCACGCGCTGCGGCATCGGCGCGAAACGCACATGCGACGTGCTGACGGCGATGCGTTCGCCCGGCCCTGCTCTCACCGCCACCGCGCTCAGCACCCGATGCGTCTTGCCCGACAGCCGCGCCAACGTGGCGACGGCATCGGCCGCGTCGCGCGGCTTGCCGAGAATGCGCCGGCCGAGCGCCACCGTGGTATCGGCACACAGGATCGGCGCGTCGACCCGGCCGCTGCGTTGCAAGCGCGCCCGCGCCGCGTGCAACTTCGCCCGCGTCACGCGCACCACATAGTCCGCCGGCAGCTCGCCCGGGAGTTCGGCCTCGAGCCCCTCGGCGTCCTCATCGTCGCGCGGCAGCAGCAGCTCATAGCGCACGCCGATCTGCTCGAGCAGCTGGCGCCGCCGCGGGCTCTGCGACGCGAGGTAGATGAAACCAGGCTCACTCACGGCAGGCCTGCGCGATCACTCGCGGTGATACGGATGGTTGACCATCACGGTCCAGGCGCGGTACAGCGCTTCGGCCAGCAGCACACGAACGAAGGCGTGCGGCAACGTCAACTCGGACAGGCGCAGGGTCTCGTCGGCACTCGCCTTCAGCGCAGAATCGAGTCCGTCGGGCCCGCCGATCAGCAGCGCGACATCGCGGCCATCGTGCATCCAGGCCTTCAGGCGGTCGGCCAGTTGCAGCGTGGTGACGCGGCTGCCGTGCTCGTCGAGCACGACACGGCGCACGGCGCGCGGCAGCGCCGCTTCCAGACGCGTCGCCTCGGCGGCCATCAGCTGCCCGGCCGTCTTGTGGCCGCGCGCCTCGGCCTTCACCGCATGCAGTTCGAGCCGCAGCTCGGGCGGGAAGCGCTTCTCGAACTCGGCGTAGGCGGCCTGTGCCCAAGCGGGCTGGCGCTGGCCCACCGCGACGACCAGCAACTTCATCAGCGCACCCTTGGCGCTGCGCGCCGCCCCTCCGAGAGGGGGCATTCGCGCTTGCGGCGGGCCGGCGCGCTCATGCCCGCGAGCGGGTCTTCCGTGGCGGCGCCTTCTTGACCGCTGCGGCCCGCGCGGGTGACTTCTTCGCGGCGGGCTTCTTCGCTGCCGCGGTCTTGACGCCGACGACACGCGTGACGACACGCCCGCCCGGC